>CAYFFH010000310.1:0-3916 GCA_964342175.1 uncultured Enterobacteriaceae bacterium
CGCCGGCGTTTGACACCTGGAGGTCTATGGTAACATCCGAGCCGTCTACATCATCCTCATGATCAAGCCAGCTAAGGGCACCTGCCAACTCATCACGATTAATGTATTCATCACCCGCAACATCAAAATAGAGGAACTCCTGGGCTTCTCCTGATAAATTCTGCCACCAATAGCCATCATCAAATTCAAGCATATTCATTTCAAACAAGCCAAGCTCTTCCAAAATCCAAGCCAACTCCAGCAGTAGGTCGTTCTTAGCATAGTCATCAAAATGCCCTTCGTCAAACCAGCTAAGGGCATAATCGACCTCTTCAAAACTAATGTATTCATCACCCGACACATCAAAATAGAGGAAATCCTGGGCTTCTCCTGATAAATTCTGCCACCAAGAACCACCATATAATTCAAACATATTCACTTCAACCACGCCATGATCTTCCAAAATCCAAGCCAACTCCAGCAACAGATGGATGACTTCATCTTCAAAATGATCACCGCCATCAAACCATTCGTCCAGGTAAGAAGTCACGGCCTCAGCCGTAACATGCCCATCCTCATCAGCTACATCTTCATGCAGAAACCCCAAGAAAGGCTGCACTATCCCCAACTCACCCAACGAATACTCAAAAACCTCCCACGTCGCCACTTCCTCGCTATCGACCTCATGAAGATTGAAGGCTGGAAAATCCGGATCCCAGTCAAACCTGTCTTCTAAATGAAGCAACACCTCGATCTCTATCGGATAAAAGTCCAGATACTCAAAGCCCTCGTTCACATCATCAAAACCTATAAACACCCCATCAGAGGAAATGTCGTATAGAAAATCGACATGATAAAAGCTCAAATTAAATTCTTCAGCCAGAACTTCAATTTCGAGGAATTTTTCAAAAAGGTCACCATCAGATTCGCTTGCTATTAATCTAATTAGAGAAAACAGAAAATCAACTACCTCGGGAATTGGGTTAAACAATGTAAGGCCCCCGTACAAACTTTCCGGCCACAACCCCGGACCACCAGCCAGTTCATACAGAAACTCATAATTATCCTCACTAGGTCCAAGAAGCCTTACCAGATCGACTTCATCAAGGTCGATATATTCCCATTGGTGCTCCTCCATGACCCCCAGCAACGCGAAAATCCACTCTACCTCTTGCGGCCGCCTCTCTCTGTTATTCACTTCCAGCCTAAGTTCATAGCTGCCGCTGTCTCCATAGTAAAGAGGACGGACATGGAAGAGGTACTCCCCCTGCGGCAACCACGCTACAATTTGCGAGTTTAAACCAAAAAAACCATCATCGTCAAACAAAATTTCTCTTGGCTCATCACCTACTAAGGTAAACAATTGTAAATATGCATCATAATCTGTTGAAACGTGCGTAAGAGTCACCCGGGCAGGCTCAATAAGATTTAAGGTATATATATGGACCTCTCCTGGGTCAACAGAGCCGGTGTTGTCCCCAGGAGCATTCCCATTAAACAAGGTTTCTCTCCAGTTTTCCACCTGGCCTTCAAGCCATATATCCAATCCAAAATAGCCCCCAAGGTCCCCAGATTCCCGCCATAATCCGCCGACCACAATGGTATAAAAGCCATCATCCGGCAGTGTTATAAACACAGCTGCATCCCACTCCGAATCATAATCAACACTATAAGCTATTTCTTCATCACCATACATTACCCAAAGCTCGCCATCGAATTCATCACTCCACGCTCCAATCCACACCTCATCACCCGCGGACCCGTAGAACTCATAATTGGCTATATGGCCGGTATCCGGTCCTAAATAACCTTGATACGAATTTTCATACTCGACCAACACCGGCTCACCCAGCGTCCCCTGGACATTTTTGGCCCCTGCCCGAACGGCCCGGTGTTTGACTTTGGAATTCCTAGCCTGTTCGCGCGCGGACAGGGCCCGGTCCGCCAGCTTCTGCACCAGCTTTTCCCGTACCTCGGCCTCGTACCTGGACTTCACGGCTTTCGTACGCTCCAGGCTTTGCCGGTATTGCCCGGCGTCGGATTCCGTTGCACTCAAAAGGAAGAAACTGGAAATCAGCAGCAACGCACTCATATTGAGCTTTTTCATCGCAACCTCAATGATTTGATGACTTATAAAAAATTATGATTAAAAACAATCAAATTTGCCCGCTAAGAAAATAGTCACCTCTTATTAATTTAATACCTATGCCTATTTCATCAGAACCATCTTGCGCAGAGCGCGGAATTCAACCGCCCGCAGTTCGTAGAAATAGACGCAATTGGCCACCGAAGTGCCCCTCTGATTGCGGCCATCTATAAGGACCAAAAAAATTTGCCCCCCTTTCCGATATCTGATAGAAAAATACCTAAACACTCTTAATAATAACGTGATGGCAATCACATGTAAATAATAAAACTTACCTTTGCCCTTTTTCTCGTCCAAGAACTGCCTTTCAAAAGCGGCAGAAGAGATCATTTGAATATAAAAATTGAGCTTTATATGGCATGTAATTTTTCATGTTTTTTTTCCCTCCGGGCAATCCTCCTCAATTCCTTCCTATCGAGTTAGCTGCAGACGCCGAAGCGCCAATCGCCCCTCCAGGTGTTGCGGCTGCAATTCCACCACTCTGGAGTAGGCTTCCCATGCTAACTCCTGATTGTTCTGTGCCTGGCGGCTCTGGCCCAGCCTAAAATAGGCCTCGGCAAAATCCGGCCTAAGGTGGACTGCTCGCTTCAAAGCCACAGCCGCCGCCTCAAAGCGCCTAGCCTCGAGCAAAGCCCATCCAAGTTTGTAATTGAAATAGGGGCTTCCGATCTCCTGCTCGACGGCCGACGAATAGGATCGAACGGCCGCGGCAAAGTCTCGCAGGTAAAAATGTGCATCACCCAGCAAAATGTGCTGCCGGGCACTGGCCTCTTCGAGCTGGGGGGCGCGCCGGTATTTATCTACCAGTTGCTGCAGACCCGCTTTGTCCTCTGCATACACATAAACTTCACCAAGGCGTTGAAGCACGACCGTATCCACTCCTGCAACCTGGAGATAATTCTGGTAAAGATACGCCGCCCGGCGCCAGCGCCCGGCCCGCTGGTAGACAGCGGCAATGCGGAGCTGCATGGCCGCCCTGCGATCCATGCGCCGCAAATTAGCGAAAATGGCTTGCGCCGCCTGTTCCCTATCCCCCTGCAGGTAGAGAAAGGCCAGGTCCAACAGAGTTGCCTCCTGCACCGACTCCAGGCCCACCCGCTGATTCATCCGGCGCACCTCTTCGTAGTGCTCCAGCGCCGCCGGCCAATTTTCCCGCTGCAGCAAATCGCGCCCCTGCTGGTAGGCGTATAGCACCCCGCCCGCCCGGTAGCTCCCCGAAATCACCGCGACCGTGAACAAGAGCATGATGCCCGCCAGCGTCCCCGACCACCTGTTGCCGGCCAGCCCGGCCAACCCGCTTCTTTGCTCCACCGCCCAACCGGGATCGGCATAAAGTCTGGTAACCAGAAACCACACCAGCAAATACCCAAGATAGCGAGCGCTGGCCAGGATGTTCTCCCCTGTCAAAACACTAAGGTCTGACTGGCTGGTCGTGAACAAGGCCCCTACGGCACCGCCAACCACGGCGGCAACCAGCCAATCCGCTCGCCTCAGAGGTCTTAGCCTGGGACCGTAACCAGAGGCCAGGAAGAGGGCAAAGGGAACGTAGATCAGCAGCAGCACAGTGCCGCGATAAAAATGGGCAAAGGCCGACTGGTCGTGGGGGGCCGGACCGAACTGGGAAAGCGCAAAGACCACGGACAGAGCTGCCAGGATGGCCCCAGGGTAACTTTTTCCCTGTTGCTGCGAAATGCCAATGCCGGCTCCCAAGCGGTCCCGATAGCGGCGGTAGAGCAGCCCCAGACCGCCCTGAATGAACACCAGGCGGAGGCATTCCTGCCACTCCAGGCC
>CAYFFH010000311.1:0-3877 GCA_964342175.1 uncultured Enterobacteriaceae bacterium
CCTTACCGAAGCGAATTCTGGAAGAACCCGCGCCATCGGGCGCGGCTGAGGGCCTAGTGTGTCGCCTCGATGTGATGCTCCCGGAATATTACAAACTGCGTGGTTGGGACGCGTCAGGCGTGCCCAAAGCGGCAACCCTCAGTAGACTGGGGCTTTAGTTATGAAAGGTTTTTGATGCAAATTTCAGTGAAACTTATAGGCCATCTTCTTGATGATGTTCCAAACGGCGCTAACTTTAACGGAGCGGAGTTCTCCGTTGACGCTGGCACGACCGTCGCAACCTTAGCTAAAACTGTCGGATTGCAGGCAAATTCGGAATACTTTGTCATGATAAACGGAACGCATGTAGTGCAGCCTGCTTGGCCTGCACGCGAGTTATCGCATGGTGACAAGGTGGTTTACTGCCCACCCTTAAAAGGGGGATAGTGATCAGCGGATCGGATTTGCTAAATAGATCCGCGCGGGTGCCTAGAACGGTCGCCAGACAAGGAGAAGTTTTGCCATTAGTGTTAATGCGGCGAGTAAGGCGATGACCATAGCAACGGCAGTTAATGCACCAAATAAGATTGTCGGGATGAAATTCGATAGAACCAAAATTGAGAAGCCGATTGTTATGGTTATGGTCGTATAAAGGGCCGCTTTCGCAATATTCGCATGGCAGTAATGCATGGTCGCGACATAGTCTCGCTTTCCAGGATACTCTTCGCGAAATCTATATAGGTAGTGGATACAATCGTCGACGGCTATACCGATGGTGATCGCCGCTATCGTGATAGTCATCATATCAAGTGGAATACCGAACCAACCCATCACCCCTAAAATCGAGCTCGCGGCGAGTAAATTGGGTATCACGCCAATGAGGGCAACCCTAAACGATTGGAACAGAATCCACAGCATTAAGAAAATGCCCAACATCACGACGCCGAGAGTCTGAATCTGCGATTTGAATAGGCTTTGTAGCATGTTGTTGTATAGGACTAAGAGTCCTGCGATTTGGTATTCATCACGGTCGAGACCAATGTTTTCATGCAGCTCAAAGTCGATCTGATCGAGTAAAGCTTTACGACGCAGATCGGGCAGAGAATCATAGATCCTGGCTGAAATGCGCGCTTGATTATCGGATATCGATACGTAGGGTTCGATCATTGCGGCGCGCAGGGCATATGGCATACGTTTGTATATTACATTCAACTGGAATGCATCAAACTCCTGGCCCTTGTTCAGATCCTCCGCGACCCGTACAACAGTTGCGAGCGAAAGCACCTTCCCCACGGCAGCGAGGCTATCAAGATAGTCATGAACTTGCTTTATTTTGTTGATTTTTGTTGGCGTGAACCAAACATCATCGTCAGAAGATTCAATCTCGCCGAACAATTCCGCCAAATCATCGAAGCCTGAAGGCTCCTCCTGCATTACCGATTTTTCTTTATCAAATTTCAAGATGATATCGACCGGTGTCGTTCCTCCGAGCATTTCGTCAATTTGTTTTAGACCCTGATATATCTCTGTGTTTTTGTGAAAGTAGTTGATGAAACTGTTTTCAACTTCTAGTTTTTGGATCCCTGCCAGGCCAATAAGGGCAACAACGATAGAAGTGATTACAACCGCAACGCCATATTTTTCGGTGATTTTGCCTAGTATCTGGGTAAATACGTAACGTTCTGTTTCTGGCCGTTTAAGCGGCTTTTTCTTAAAAAGCAATAGCGCAGCCGGAAATAACGTGAAAGAAGTAATAAATACGACCGCTAAACCAATGGTCATCATCCAGCCGAAGTCGATTACGGGTTTTATCCCGCTTACCACCAGCGAGGTAAATGCGATTATTGTAGTTACCGCGGTATATAAGCACGGTCTGACCATATGGCGCGCTGTTTCACGAACTAGCTCATATTGGCTAGCCTCCTTTGGAAGGTCGCGATGAAGCTCGCGGTACCGCACAATTAAATGTATATTCATCGACATTGTGATGATGAGCATTAACGAAATAAAATTTGACGAAATTACCGTTACATCCCATTCAACGAATCCCAGAAAGCCAATCATAATAATGCCGGCGTAGGCGCAACTCGCTAGTGGTAACACCACCCAGCGGGCCTCCCGGAAAATAAGCGACAACATCAGAATTAGGAAAATAGCGACGCCGCTACCAAAAGTAAGTAGGTCGTTACCGATGAAGGTAACCATGTCGTCGACAATCATTGGAACGCCACCGAGGTGTAAAGTGCCTTGTCCGGCGTATTTGTCCATAACTTCACGGATCTCTGCTATGGCTATATGGTTGGCACCATCCGCTATGTCCTTCAAAGTCGAATAACTGTCTAAGATCTGATCAAGTTCAGATTGTTCGGCAACGGTTAGTTCTTGCTGGTGTCTCCTAGTGATTAGCTCGTTTCGGCGCCGTTGGGTTTGTTGGAAATCCTCACTGGTATTCAAGAAAATCTGGATTGCAGTTAGCGTTCCCTCTGGATTGACCACCAGATCACGGTAGACAGGGCTTGTTGTGAGTTCGATTCGTGCGCGCTCTAGATCTGCGTTACCTGCACTTAGCAGCCGGAAGTTTTTCGAAACCTCCGCTAGCGTGCCGTCGACGTTTTTTACCAACGGAACGTCGAGCATCGAAATTACCGAGTAAACAGAATCGAGTTGTTTGAGATCGTCCCGGATTTGCCCAACAAGCTTAATTGTTGCCGGATCAAACAAGTCGTTATTGGGTGTTAATGTGACAAAAAGGAATTCTCGAACGCCATAGCGTTGAGCTAACTCTCGAAAATTGCGCAGGTCTTGGTCATTTTCTAGCAATAATGAATCCGACGACGCGTCTAGTTTGAAATTCGGCACTGAGAACGCAAAAAAGCCTAAGATTACAGCGAGGATTGCAAGCGTAAACCGCGGAAATCGGAGCACAGTCCGGTCGTAAATTGAAGAGATAATATTGCTACTCATTGGTCCATCATTTATCGAATTATTTAGGAACACCGTCGCTGGTAATAAAGGATCGCAGCATCATGCGTGGGGAACATGTACTACCGGATGATGTTCTAGTTTCACCTGTTGTTGATGAAATACCTGAATATATGATAACCCGAGAACAAGATTGCGACGATAGGACACGGCCGCTATTGGCCACGAGATAGAGTAAAATCCGACTTATACATTGCTCTAAAATAGCTCGGGCAATGGGATCATCGATGTTGCATGTGATGATTTTGGAGCTTCCTGGCTTCCTGGCTTCAATAGTAAGGTCTAACCTTTAGGGCAGAAATCGAATCTATTTCTGAGAACCATGAAGCAATTTACTCATGCGACCTGTGGTGTCATTATGCGAAATGATTTTTGAATTAAAAAACAAGATGTATTTTGAACGAAAAATTTGAACTCGAATTACGCGGATTTCTTCGCGAATTAGTATCAGTTGCGGCGGCAGCTTCAGTTCCCTACTTCCGAAGTGGTTTATCGTATGAGAATAAATCTGTGGAAAGGTATGATCCGGTTACGATCGCTGACCGTGATACCGAAGAGGCGATCCGTCGTTCAATAATATCGCGTTACCCGCAGCATGGGGTGACCGGCGAAGAATTTCCGCCGCTTAATCCGGATGCCCCCTTCCAATGGGTTGTCGATCCGATCGATGGGACGAAAGCCTTTTTGTCCGGACTTCCAACCTGGGCGACGTTGATTGCCCTTTGCGACGAAAATGGCCCGATACTCGGCCTTATGAGCCAACCGATAGTGGGTGAATATTTTATAGGTGGTTTTGGTACCTCTGAGCGATTCGGCGATAATGGATGTAGCAAGTTGCATACGAGCGACGTTGTACAAATGACTGACGCATCGGTTTTCGCAACCTCACTTGATATGTTCTCGCCGGAGCTGGAAT
>CAYFFH010000312.1:0-3866 GCA_964342175.1 uncultured Enterobacteriaceae bacterium
ATGTCGAAGTCAGTAAACTGACTAATCTATTTCTGGTCCGAACCAATGCAGAACTATCTCCGTGAAATAATTGCACTGGCTGAGGGTGGTACCAAGGGCCTCTATCGACTCGTTATTCTGTTCGCCGCGATTTCGATTCTTGATTTAGTTGGGATCGCTTTGGTCGGTCCTTATATTGCGATTATTTTAGATCCTTCGATTCTGTTGAAAGCACCGTCCTTAGAAAAAATTGGTCTAGTCGTTGATCTAAATGAGCAGGAAACGGTTGTATATCTTCTTAGTATCGTTCTCGTTGGAGTCGTCGCCGCCAAGGCGATTGCCGGAGTCTGGATCTCGAGAAAGATTCTTGTCTTTAGTCAGGTTCAAGAGGTCGCCCTTCGACGGCGTCTTATTTCGGCTTACCAGGCTATGCCTTACGATCTGTATCTCCAACGTCGGTACTCCGAGTACATTCACACTATTTCTCAATTAGTTAGTCAATACTCCTCTGGGGTGTTGGTCCCACTTCTTAAATCGTTGAGTGAGTTGATCGTAGCAATTGCTATGATGATTGTTTTGGGGGTGACGGACTGGGTAGCGCTCGTGATTTTGTTGGGTGCAGTCGGGGTCTTGGTACTAGCCTATGATCTTGGCGTCAAAAAGATAGCAACGCATTCGGGGAAGGCCGCAAATGAGGTTGGGATAGCATTAGTCCAAGCCGTCTCTGAGGCGATGCGGGGATTTAAAGAGATTAGAATCCTTGGCAAGGAGAAGTTCTTTTTCGAACGCGTCGTTCGTCTTAGTAAACAGTATTCAGTTCACTATTTAAGAACTCTATTTATCGGAGCGATTCCAAGATATGTACTAGAGTTCGGAATAATTGTATTTATTGTCGGCTTTGCACTTTTTTCAATTCGTCGCGGCCTTGATCCCGTTGGAATTCTGTCTACGTTAGCGGTGTTTGGATATGCTGCTCTAAGACTCGTACCCGCTGCCAACGTCGTGACCAAGAGTCTTGTTGATCTTCGGGCCAATCGAAATGCAGTCAAGAGGATTTATGATGACTTAGGATGGCTGGACAGAGCTACTCGAGAAAGTCCACGGAAGTCTCTGGCTCTTGGTGGTGAGATCGAGTTCAGTTCGTTTTATGTGGACAACGTATCGTATGGTTACCCCGGAAGAGAAGGAATTGTGCTCGACGATGTTAACTTACACTTGAAGTCTGGCGAATTCATTGGAATTGTCGGTGAGTCGGGAGCTGGAAAAACAACGTTGATTAATATTTTGCTGGGTCTGTTGAAGCCTACTTCTGGACAGGTATTGCTGAACGGAAAAGATATTGCACTTTCTCCCGATGCTGCTTCGCGCCTTGTTGGGTATCTGCCACAGGAGCTGTTTTTGATTTCTGATGAACTTGCCTTGAACGTCGGTTTGGGATTCGAGTATTCGGATCTGAATATAACGGCAGTCAATCAGAGCCTCGATAAAGCACAGCTTACTATGCTTGTAAAACAGTTACCGTATGGAATCCGGACTCGGCTTGGCGAGAATGGAGCCGACCTGTCTGGCGGCCAGCGGCAAAGAATAGCTATTGCGCGAGCGTTTTATCATCGAAGGAAGGTCTGGATTTTGGATGAAGCGACAAATGCTCTCGACCAAGAGACCGAGCAGGAGATTCATCAGGAGATTAGTGAGTATAAAGGAGAGATCAGCGCTATCATCATCACTCACAAGATGGAAAATTTACGGTTCTGCGATAGGGTCTATCGATTGGAGGGAGGGACGATTTCTGATCAGGGTTCATATAATGCGGTTATTGAGAAAATGGAAGTAGCCGGGGTGTTGAGCAAGTGAGAGAAATAAAGTCGTCGCCCCCGATTCTTGTTACTGGAGGCGCAGGATATATTGGGTCTTATGTAAATAGGTTACTAAATCAACATGGTTATGACACCATGGTGCTTGATGACCTTTCTCGACGCGATGAGGCGCTGGTTCGTTCGGGTAGGTTGATAAATAGTTGGCCATTTTGATAATTGCTCTTTAAACAACAGGATATAGGCGAGGTACCATCCGAGATATCGAACTCGATTTGAGCCGACTCGGCTATGGAAGCCAGTATGACCATTTGAAGCCATGTCGCTCAATCGCAATGGACCTTTTTCAAAAATTTCTACGTGGATCAGGGCTTCTGGCACCGGGGGATTAAGAATTAGTGCAACAAGTCGCGGGCCTGCAATGCCGATGAAATCCCTTCTGAAAACTACTGTGCTTACCATAGATGACGCATGTCTTCGCGGTTATATTGCCCTGTTTCCAGATAGATCGGCAATTAGGGGCCTAGTGTTCCATACAGTATTCCAGAATCCTGAAGAACTAGGGCGTGCCGAGATCTTGCCTCAGCAGAGACTACAAATAGAGGATTACAGGAGGATATTTATATATTTTTTGGAACATGGCTATACATTTATTTCATATAAAGACTTGCAGACCGGCCTCAATCCAGAGAAAAACTATATTTATCTCACGCTCGATGATGGCTACTTTAACAACATGCAATTATTGCCAATTCTGGAAGAGTTCAACATTCCGGTTCATATCTTCATTACCACTAAGAATATAGAAGAAAACAAGAAATTTTGGTGGGATATTGTTTATGAAAATAGAACCCGACAAGGTTGGTCATTGCGGAGGATTAAAGGCGAATTAGAAAAACTGAATACGGGCACCGCAGCTGCGGTTGATGAGTTCATATGTTCCGAGTTTGGATCTGATGCGTATGTCCCAAAGTCAGATCTAGATCGACCACTCTCGCTCGAAGAGCTTAAGGTATTGAGCCAGCACGAATTAGTTACTGTTGGTAATCACACCCATGAGCACTTAATTGCAACGCGAATCACTAAAGAACAATTTCGCAAGGAAATACTGCGAGCGGAGAAAATACTCCAAGCATTCCACATAGAAATAAAAGGATTTGCATTTCCTAATGGCCAATATTTTCAGAATCATTTTTCCGTCCTGGAGGAATGTGGGGTTCAGCAAGGATTTAGCACCGAGGAGCGATTGTTTTATTCTGGCGAACAGTTCTCGCCAGAAACAAGATATAGGTTGGGCAGGTTTTCGCTTTCAGCGTCGTTTAATCTTGAGTACCAATGTAGAGTCGTCCGCGCAGGTGGCTCTCCACTCAGACGATTAATGAGGTCGTGGATCGCGAGAAGGTTTGCAAATTTGATCATATGACACTGGTCTCTCGTCTATTTGCTTGTGCCAATACGTCTCACCCTGTGTCGTTGGGTTTGGGTTTGTTAACATAGATGTAACCTTTTTGCTGCCCTTAGAACTGGTGTAGAACCGAAAATCGGAATAAGGGGATCACGAGTGCCGGTTACCGAGGTTGCCAGATCCGGTGAATTCGTAAAGAAATAACGGTTCAGGCTGAGGTTTTGCGCATCCATGAAAATGCAGCATCAATCAGGATTTATCATATGAATTCAGAAAAGGTTGTCAGTCTAGTTATCCCCTTATTCAATGAGGAAGAGTTGGTCGACACCTTATCGGAGCGGGTCACCGGTGCGATAGAGGATAGTGGCAGTAATTTTGAGGTAGTGCTAGTCGACGACGGCAGCAAAGATAGCACCTATCAAAAACTCCTAGAATGGCAAGAGAAGGATGATCGGGTAGTTATCGTGCAGTTGTCGCGGAATTGGGGACATCAGAACGCGTTCAACGCCGGGTTAGATGTTGCCATATCCTCAGCAGACATCTTTCTTCGCTTTTGAGCCTCGCACAGCAGAAATACACAAAAAGAGAGCTCCCGACTGTCCCTCCATCTGGGGCACTTCGCACCCCGGGTGGCCCCAAAAAGGGTTAATAGGAAATTCCCTATCTAA
>CAYFFH010000313.1:0-3851 GCA_964342175.1 uncultured Enterobacteriaceae bacterium
GGATAAATGAAAAAAATCCGATTGCTGTGGTCAGTGCGCAAAGAATTAGAGATAAGCCCACGTGTTGGCTCGCCTTGTGTAGGGCTTTGTCAGGAGCCGTATTTCGAAGCATCTCGCGATAGCGGAGGCAGATATGGATCGCAAAATCTACTCCGAGCCCTACATAGAGAACGGCAAAAGCAATGGATATCATATTCAAAGTGCCAACCCAAGCGATGGCAAATCCGGCTGTAAAGATTAGACCGACAAGAAGGCTTATAAGCGTCGCAATGACCAAAGATAGCGACCGTAATCCGATCAAAAGACAGCTGATGATCATAACTAGAGCCAAAAGGGCGGCGTTCTGGGACCCGGTAATTACGCTGGTTAACTCGTCGTAAGAAAGTGCGGCAGCGCCGGTTAGCCGCACATTAAAACCGTGTTGCCTATCGAGTGCGAGGTCAGCGACCTGCTCTTTGATGACATTGATGACGGGTTTGGCCGGGAGCAAAGCCGAGAAATCAAGTATTGGTTGGATAATGATTATCTCACGATTTGTTCGTGGGCCTTCGCTTTCTCTCTCGTCGTCGTTACCCATTATCAATGTCTGCCAGGACATGGGGATGTTATTTCCGTTGTTTAGCTCGTCTATAGCAAACCCAATTTGTTCGACTGCAGACGCTATATCTATCCCCTCTCCGTTAAGGCTAGCATTGAGCCCGTCATTTAGGAGCTCAAATAGCGACGCGCTTGAACGGTTTCTGCTCAACCGAGCGAGGAACGGCTGAGCCTCACTTAGTTTGTCCGTCAGTGACTCTAGGTCATCGTAATCGACGTATAGCAATTGGTGATGACGCAGAAAATAACCGCCAGACGGATAGTAAACACTGCGTACCAAAGATTTCGTTTCGCGCAGTCGATCGGCCAATTGGGCTGCGCCGTCTTTGGCAGTGTCCGGAGTCGCACCATCAATAACGATTACGATAGTGTCCGAGAAGTATGGAAAATCCTTTTTATAGTCACTAAAAGTTACTCGCCAGGGCAGCCTCTCCGATAGCATCTCTTCGGTATTCGTGTTTATCGCAAAGTGTGTGGCAGTGTACTGTGCGGTAGCGATCGCAGCACCAAGCGCAAACACAATAACGAACCATGCTCGGCGCTGCGCGAAATTGATAACGCGGCCAACAACAGCCTCGGTTGTCGGATAAACTTGTTCAAACACGGTTTTGGTTTGCCTGTCTTCAGATACTGTTCAGTTAAACGAAGAAGTTATTTAGCCTCAAAATTGGGTTGTAGCGTCTCCGCTGCTAAAGTTAAGGTTCTAAGTGCGATACGGTACCATCGAACTAACTTCAGCAGCGACGGTAATTCCTGTGGTCGTTGGATTAGACGCCGAATCACCGGCCACGTGCGCGGATTACCGTCGTAGGAGAGTGCGCAGATTGCGGCCTGAGGGATATCGAAATATACCGGATCGACAATTACTCGTACGGCTACAAACGGGACATTTTCTGCGTTTGCCTGCGCGCCCACTGCAGCCGACTCCATGTCTAGTGCAACACACCCGAAGCGATTTTGTATTGCGATCTTTTCGTGACTATTTGCGACTGCACGATCAGCTGTGAACCCACTGCCCTTGATCGGTTCAAGTGCACTGAGTGCTAGAAAAAGTTGAGCGCACCACTCAGCATTACATCGATAGACATCGCCTGCAATGGTGTGGACATCATTATAAATAACCACTGAGCCAGGACGAAGTTGATCGTCTAAAGCGCCGGCGGTACCCCAGGATATCAGACCCTCGGCCCCGCGCTCGAGTAGGCGCATAGAGGCTTGTGAAGCGTTTTTTGTTCCGACGCCAGCGATTTCGACGTCGCGCTCTAATTCTAGATCCTTCCCGTTATCGGAGAAAGCTAGGGTGCGCGCTTCGCTGGCTAACGCAGTCACAAATCCTAGTCGCATGCTCGTGAATTGTCGCCTCAGTAGATTTACCGGTAGATGCCTCAAATAGGCATCGCTTAAAGCTCGTATATGGTTTTTGAAAAATTTCTGTAGCTATAGGTTGGTCCCAACGCTCACGATAGTCGCTTTGGCGAACAGCGCTTAAACATTAACTAATACGCGTTTCGGTCCGATCGATAACGTTAGGCAATGTTGCTACGACTTCGCGCCGCGGGATCCCAGCAGAAGCGATTGCAAACAGTAGACGCAAGCCTAGATTTGAGCGCACCAGCAAATTGGTCGACACGACTGTTGCTGTCACACTCCGGCGCGAAATTTTAACTTCTTTTTCGTCAGCGTAACCCCGATGGCGGTCCAGTTTTCGCAAGGTCAAAATGGCCATCCCGAGGGCCCATAAGCAAAACTTCCTCATGCCACTCTGATTTCGCGGAAGCATCATTGTATATTTCAATGAATTACGTAGATGGCCATGGGCGAGAGCAATCAGTTGCCCCAGGCCGTCTTCAAAATCTGCGCCGCCTTTCCCAGCGTCGATTTCCGCTAGACGCACGCCGCGTAGTGAAAATACATCTGCCGGTAACCAGCAAGCGCCTCGAGCTCGGTCATCCCATATGTCTTTAAGGATATTCGTCATCTGTAACCCCTGACCGAATGATACAGCTAAGCGTAGCATTTCTGTTTTGTGTTCATGGAGATCGGGACAATGATCGCAAAATAACTCAGTCAACATTTCGCCAACCACACCGGCGACGTAGTAGCAATATTGATCCATGGCCGTTTGATTGGGGAGGCCATCCAATGTTTCCTGACCCTGGTAATACACCATCCCATCAGCCATCGTACACACACAGTTTTGAATTGCACTGCGCTGGATCGCATTGAGGCTATGGGTGATCCGGACCACGGCGCTCGTTTCTGTTACCAGCTCTCGTTCAGCGGCAAGCGTATGGTTTGCTAATCGAGGCGCTAGTTCACGGGCAAATTCGTCGGGATTCGCATCGTCCCGGAGCACGTTGATGAACTGCTGGGAATAGCGCTGTTTGTCCTCAAAACTGAGCTTTGCATCGTCCTCTATTGTGTCCACAATGCGACACAATAGATACGCGTTAGCGACTGCACGATCGAGTCCTTTGGGTAGGATCGGGATCGTAAGTGCGAACGTCCGTGATACACCTTGGAGGATCCGCTTTTGGAATAATTCGTCGTTCGAAGTTGGTGGGTCGCTCATGAGACCGATAGTGTATCCGCGAAGGGTCTACTGGAGCCAGCGGTTGTAGAAAATTAGCAAAGTTGTCCGATTACTTACCGGTCGTTTAAGAGGAGTCAGTCAATAACCATGGCAGTGATACGGTTGCCTGAATATGCTTTTAGTGCGGAAGTTCGTCTAAATTTTAATATTATTGTGTTGTTGGCAACTATCACGCAGTTATTCGTCGCACGGGAATGCTTGGTTCAGGGCATTAAGGACGAGGCTGCTTGCTTCAAAGTCTAATTCTTTGGGATGAGTGTTGAGGTACGCTATGACCGTACCGTATGCATGAGTAAATTTGTCTCCTTTAGGAAAACAAAAGACTCGCTGTAAGCGATTCCACAGTGCCCATGTCGCATGTGTTTCGATGGCTGCGGTGATATAACCGTCACAATAGGTTTTATGGGTTCTGGGTTCGCCGTCTGCACAATAGGCCAGCAGTTCACGTCCACTGATTTGCTCCGCGCGTGCTGAACCGGTGGTGGCAAATAAAATCGCTGCAATTAGTAAAGTAAAAATCTGCAATTTCTAGGTTTCCGATTTACCACTATTATAGCCTTTGTTTGGGATTGTAGTTGTTACCTCAACAATAACTAAGAATGATTATCAACAATTTTAAGACACTATATGTTGTGGAAATGACACCACAACTTAACCAGTC
>CAYFFH010000314.1:0-3848 GCA_964342175.1 uncultured Enterobacteriaceae bacterium
AAGAGTGATTGATTAGACGGGCAAGGCGGCAATGCCCATGCCATGCCAGACGAAAGGATGAGGATAGCCACAACAAGAGGGGCAAGGAGATACCGCATTCAAATAGGATAACAATAGAGGGGACAATATGTCGACAATATCGATCCTGAATGTCTGTTAATTAAAGCCTCTCTAGAATGCCCTGAGATGAGTCTGTGTGAGTCTCATGAGAGTATTTGACTTCGTTCCTCACACCTCTTGGAGATGCCTCTCCAGAGTCCTGATAGAGCTACTGTGACTCCTTAGAAAAAGTCATCAGTAATGATATGGGTGTATGGTTATGGTTATTGTTATGACCCCAGTTTAAGGGCCAGGCCTTCTTCCTTCAGGCGACCCCAGATTTGTAACCAAGGGAAAAAAAACAAGATATCGTGGTGTGTACTGGCCCCACTCGCTCCCAAAGGGGGGGGCTTTTATGCAACCGATGAGATAGGGCGGGAAACTGCTTTTATACCCAATGGGTCTTCACCATATTTGTTAGGGCCTTTAGTCCCACGCTTGAAGCACAAGAATATTGTAAGAAGTAAGCCAGTCGCCCCCGCCAATATGAAAAGCAGGAGCCACGCACCAGTTGTATTGATGTCATGAAGGCGAAAATAACAAAGAACAACAGTCGTTAAAAAAAACAAGACGGCAAATACCGCCACAGCATTGGAGCCCGCTGTCGTACCGCCGATCACAGCGTCCAAACCAAACAAGAATGCGACGCTCACGAGTATGTAGATTACAAACTTACCCCTTGAGAGCCTGAAACCCGGTTTCGTCTCTATCTCCCGAGGAATAGGTGTCACGCCCAGGGCTCTTTGCACCGAATTTTGCCCGTAGTGTTCCATAACTCTCTGCACCGAATTTTTCATTTTTCTAATTTCCACCCTAATGATGTTTGCCGGTTAAATTTTACCAGTGGGTCTTCAGTTCCACGCTTTAAAAAAGCGAACATCATTATCTAACCTGCGAAATACGGCATTTTTATGGCGGCACCAGAGATTTACAGTACCGCCCTTTAAAGACAGGATAAGGGTGATAAACACAGGCCATCTCATCCAGACTCTGTGGGTTGTTTTGTTTTCCATTTCTTCAGGATACCCGGCCTGGCACACTGAACATGCAGCACCATCCAGACTTGATTATGAAGTCCGTCAGCATGAACTTGCAGTATGGTAAATGGCACTCCTGGATTGATTCAGAAACACCGTTTCAACGCCATATAAGAGTCACCGGGACTCATCTGGAATCAGGATGTTAAATGCAGCATTGGCTGTAGTGGGGTCCACTGTATGACTCTCTGTGGGCGTCCCCTGAAACAGGGCAGATCGGCTTATGGACGATGATAATACTCTGGTTTGGGGCATTATTTAGCTCTTCTAAGAATAATGCCTCTCTTCTGACAATACAGAATATGGACATCCTACCCGGACAGCATGAAGGCACTACCTATGGGAATTTCTATCCATTTCTTCTACCTTATCCTCACAGTCGGATAGACGGAGGGCCTGGGATGATTATCGGCACCGTTGTGTTGTGTACAAGTGTTTTGGGAGGAATCTGGTACTTGGGCGGGATGCTCATCTGCTCGGGAGTTCACGGCAGAAATTATAGACGTCCTGAACACCTAGGTTTGTGGAGACATCACCGGAAAAATAAACATTATAGGGTCGTGTGGTGCGATACGCTGGGTGGTTTCGCTCTTTTAATTTGTAGTGCAATAGCCATGTCACTCATATTATGGGAAGGCTATACGCCGCTGATTAACCCACACCATTATAAATTTTGGCCGGCGGGAACAGTGTGGTTCTTTGTAATCCCGATCGGGGCTATTGGCAGCTTTATTGTTGCTTATACTAAGGGTATTGAAGATTTCCGAAAACTCTTTGAAACAAGAGAAATGTGGTGGGATAGAGAGAGGGAGAGAGAGAAGAGAGAGTCACCGGATTGCCCTCCTGCTTGGGATAAAGAATATGAGGATTTGATTGAATACAGTGGCTGCAGCGAATTTACGGCCAAAATGATTATCGAGAAACTGGAACGTGAATATGACGCATTGGCCGCTGAGGCAGAAAAATGGGAACAGCCGTGGACGGAACAGGAAAGGGAATTATTGCACATTTATAAAGATGAGGGTGGGAGCCGGATGCCTCGTGTGATCAGACAGCCATTGGATTACGAGCAGTTTCCAGACCGACACTTTCCTCGACGAAGTAGCTAATCAGTATGAGATACTTCTTCGCCCCGCTGGCGGTTATAGCCGTTCTTTTCTCCACACCTGTGGTCGCAGAAGAAATCACCATGGTCTGTACCTGGAAAGACGAAACAAGAACCCTGAAATATGTGAACCCTCTAATCGGGCCAAAGAAAATACTTCAGCGTTTTGAAGGAGCCTGGGTAAGCTGGGACAGATATATCGATGGCCACCACCGTCCATTAAAAACTAACCATCACGGATCGTGGGGCGGTCTTACAGGAGGTATATAAAGAAATAGCGGACAAGGATTATAGCGGCTCCAACCTTAAGAAGGGTGATGCATACTTGTTCCATAGCCGTATCATCCTGGATTTTGAATTTCTCAGACGGAAAAAGGATTGGTACATAACCCATATGGGTGGAACACCCTTGGTTAAAGGGGAAAAAGGGTATGACCCTGCCCATCCCGAAATAGACGTTTACGCCTGCAAGAAGCACGACCCATCGGGAAAGAAGACAGTAAAGTAGGCCATGTCGCTGATTGTGTCTGATTTCCGCCTGTTGGACCGGAAGACGAATTTGAAACTGGGAGATCACCGGAAGTTGTATGGTTAGGCTCTCCGGTCAACGAGTGAGTATTCGGCAAACTCACGTAGCTATAGGAGAAAGTTCAATGCGTAAATTACTGATAGCAATAGCCACTGTCTTTCTGATGACCGCATCGACAGTTGATGCAAGGCCACTCTGGTCCAACGAGATTTTAACTGAGGGGAAAATTCTTCATAGCGCAGGCTTTGAAGATGGTTACAGTTTTATTGTTGTACATAAAAGGAAGGGAGTTAAATCTGTTTATTATTGTCTCATTGGGGGGAACAAGAGAAATGGTCGCTTCCGTCACGAACTCCGTTGTGTAGAGCCTGTCTATTTTAAAAAGAATGATTTGGTGGGCATTAACTAGTGTCTTCCTTCGTTAGTCCCATGCAATCTCCTCCTGGTCCGACAGTTCCTGCATAGTTCCCAAGAAATACAAAGGGTGTCGAGAGGCAGGATTTAGCCTTTGTAGTTTTGATGTAGGGGACGCTCCATACTATTATGGGACTGTAATAAGAATACCATCACTACTAAGAAAACAGTCCTATAATGTAATAGAGCGTATACATTGTAAGGAACTGTGATCTTATTCCTTTATCCTTCTTATCACCCCAGTTTCTTTGCCAAGTCTTCTGCCTTCAGATGAGTATATCTCTGGAGCATTCTCAGATCTTTATGGCCTGTAATAGCCGCTACCTCCATTACATTTAGTCCTAATTCAAAGAACCTACTAGTGGCTTCATGTCGGAGATCATGGAAACGCAGGTTTTCTATTCCTAACTTTTTTGTTGCCCTTCTCCATACACCCCTCAGAGCATAAGGCGACACTGGAAAGACCTTCCCGCTTATGTCTTTTGGCAAAGAGTTCAACACCTCTATGGCTTTGGTGCTTAAGGGAACGGTTCTGGGTGATCCATTCTTAGTCATGGGCAAGTGGGCAGTCCGTTTAGCCACATCAATGTCGGACCATTGAAGCCCCAGAAGCTCTCCTCTACGCATGGCTGTCTCAATGGCTACTTCCACAACTGGCTTTATC
>CAYFFH010000315.1:0-3842 GCA_964342175.1 uncultured Enterobacteriaceae bacterium
CTTTACCTGCCCAGTGCGCTGTGACGGAGTCGAGTGTCTCAGGCGCTTCCCTTGTAACCTTTAGCGCATTCAACACTCTGCCGCGCATTTCCTCTGCAGCCTTTCGAGTAAAGGTTATCGCTACTATCGCCTCGGGTTGTTCCACCAAGGACAATAACCGGAGGAAACGTTGCGTTATCAACGTCGTCTTACCCGATCCTGCCGGTGCCTCCACGATAAAGGACCGGCCGGGGTCGAGCGCGCGCTCGCGCGGCCCCCTATCGGCCAGGGTTTCAGTCACCATCACTACGCTCCGATATCCCTCGAGGCCGAACCTCATAAATTCGGCAAAGGCATTGAAGATCACAGTTTCGACAAGTCGTGGCCCCGCGCTTCGGATCAGCCACAGCAAATCCCTCCTCAATTTCGTCAGCTAAACCTTCTAAGGCTATTCGCCACTCTGCCATTTCTAGAGTGCACTTTGTGGCAGATCCGACGTCGCGCGCACGACCTCCGATGATTCCACGCGGCTCATCGATAATCTTGCAATCACCCTTTTTTAGTCGCGCGTAAGCTATTCCGCCGACGCTTGCTATGTCAGAGGTAACAGCGTAGAGCGGCAGCTGCGGCTGGTCCGGACGCGGACCCTCCCAACTTGATCGAGAAACTTCCCCAGTCTTGTAATCTACGATAACAATCTCGCCATTTCCGAGTCGATCAATCCGGTCAACACGCGTATTAATTGTATACGTCCCTATCGTCGCCGATAGCGACTGCTCGCAAACAAGCACTTCAAATGGCTCTCGCTCTAATTCCAATTTCAGCCACTCGCGACCTAAGTTCCGCAACCGTTCATGCTCTAATTCCCAATACTGATCAAGCAAGTGATAGTGGGCACGAAATTCATCCACTACCGTTCCAACGCATATGTTTAGGATCCGTTGGAGATCCTGTTCGCCGGTACTTTTGAGCTCCGCCGACGATCCAATTCGCGTCCAGAGCTTTGCCATCACCGCATGAATGATGCTGCCGCGCTGCATTGCATTGAGACCTGGGCTTGGGTCATCTGGGCATTGTGCGCGAAGGCGGTGGCGCGCGAAGGCGCGCATAGGGCAAGCAGCTTGATCGGTGAATAAACCAACCCCGCCCGTGAGAGTCGAAGCATCCGGTAGCAGTGTTGCATAACTATCGTCGATTACGTCATATTTTTGACGGGGATCTGAGCGTGGCCAGAGTGTGGTTGAGTTGCGAGTGACAGGTACACAGTGCACATTTCGCAATTGTCTCCGGGGCGTTTCTCCATCAATTTTCGCGTAACTCCAGATAGCTGTTGGATGATGCACGTAAAGATAGCTGAGCAAGTTATTGGCATAGCTCAAATCGAGGTTTGGATCGGCACCCGGCAACCCGTAACGAAGTTGTAAAGAGAACGGAATAAACGGACTAACTGTTGTAGCTTCTAGCGGCGCTCCGTCGTACATACCGGCGACCCATAAACTATCAAGATCTAGAAACGCCGCCTCTTCCAAAGTGATAACTTGCACGGCATTGACTGCGGTCGGTGGCATTAAGCGCCGTGATCGAAGGATAGCACCCCATCGGCTAACGGCACTTTGCCAACTGCAAGTCGGTAGTATGGCGTCGAGTTCTGCTGCCGCATCCATCGCACGTTGCCATTCCGCCAAAGCAGCTAGCTCTACAGGGTTGAGCTCGCGGTCGCCCGGCCACCCAGCGATTCTCAATTGCTTTTCAGCGAAGGTCATCCAGTCGTGCATGCGCTGTCGATCCGGAATCTGTTGGAGGCCAAGCAACAATGCTTCAAGCCGATCCGCTAAATCCGGACACCTAACCCCACTATTACGCCCCGCATCAATCACTGAGGCGATACTGACCTCGATATTAGATCGCCTACGCAAATGTGCATCTAACAGTGCGCGTTGTTCGCGTTCGCCATCTGCGACACCGAAATACGGCGACAACAAAAGACGGCTAATATCCTCCCACGGGCGACTACGCCGAGAATCTAGGATTAATAATGCAGCTTCGACGAGCTCGACCTCCGCCAGGGACGCGGCGATGGGGCAATACAGCATTAGCTGGGATGCCTCATCGGCTGACTCTGGTGTTGATGAAAAAGCCCGCTGTAATCGTTGTCTGAGATCGGGAGCGATGCTGCTGACACCAGGGAGAGCAATGGCAGTTGCCGCGCTTGGTTGCAGACGCTTACATTCTCTAGCCCAGCACGCCGCTGCCGCCAACTCAACTTCGTGATTGGGATACTCCCGATAGTCTAGGGTATTACCGCTTAAACCAGGGCCGCTCGCCGACGCCTTATCAACACCATCAACACGCAGTTCAATTCTCTTCAGTAGGTTTGGCAGCCGTACATAACCAAAAAAATGAAACTTTCCAGGCAAAGGCGGACACAAAGTTTCCCGGCAAGCCAACTGCGCCGCAAAGCTATGGTGATCAATCGCATGTAGGTCACGACAACGCTGCTGGAAACGATCAGACCAATGAATAAATGCTCGAGCCTCCTGACGGCCACCACTTGCCACGATAGCACTCCGTGGCAATTCCCAAAGTAACGCGGATGACCATGCCTTCATTGCCAGTGCGGCCAGATCTGCTACTTGACCGAACTCGACGTCACCACCCTCCCGTACAACCTGTTCCCACACAACCCGTTCTTGTTCCGGCGATAGAAGGATCAATCCAGATATAGCTGCATCTCTGATTATCTCTAAATCTCGGAACGTCTGCGTCAACCATCCTACAAACGGCAAAACCGGCGGCGACTCCCAGGTCACCTCACCCACATTGAGCTTCGCCGTGTGGTAATGATCTGCCACCAGTCCCGCCATACGTCGGTTCGGTGTAACCAACGTGATGCCGTCGTTCAAATTTCGTAGATAATTAAATCGCATTTTTTTTCTAACGTTTGAAAGTTAAATTCAATGCGTACAACAAGGTATTATTTCAGGATCGAGTTAGCATAGGAGCAGCCCGATTTCCTGCGCCATACACAACTATGTCACCACGGCGCCAAAACCTCTGGGACAACATGCGCACCACAAAATGAAGCAAATCTGCGACTTGCTTATACCTAAGACGCTCGATTGGATTAGAAAACCTGCTCACCTTTGCGAAGATCGGTACAGAAAACATGATGACTGCCGTTAATCACACGAAGCAGCCAGATGTTTAGTGCGAATATAGTCGCTGTGCGAAATGTGTAGCAAATCTGCAATTTTACGCACGTAATACTCTTCGTAATGATCAAGGTGATTGTCTGCATAGGCAACCGTCCACAAAAGCTGGATGAGATCGATCTTTTGCTCACGGGAAAATCGATCGTTAACGATAGAGGTAAAATCGTATAACGAAATCGAAGAATCGACGGCATCTTCCGCGGACGAAACTAAATCATCAATCTCGTCGTTCGATAATTGGAAGACACCTTGTACAGCGGCACTAATTGCCTTGCGCTCAATGGCCGAAACATCATCGTCGGCCCGGCTAATTTCAAACAACAATGCTGCGCTTGCGAGTTCAAGCGAGTGACGGGTCTCCGGCTCATCAGCAAAAGCTGAAATTTGCTGCTCAAAAATTGTGCGTAGCGTCCTGAACATCCTAATGATGCTAATACAAACCCTTAGTTCAGTTTTTCGCGAGATCGGTAGCCATCATCCGTCGCTTCGTCGAAGAAATTCTGCAGTAACGGATGGTTAATAGCCTCCCCTGACGTGTCGGCCACCAGGTTTCGTTCCGCCACATAGGTAGTGTGCGTCGTCCCATTGGGTAGCACGTGATACCAAGGCGCGTCTTTTGGTGGGCGCGATCGTGCAACTTGTTAGTACCAC
>CAYFFH010000316.1:0-3839 GCA_964342175.1 uncultured Enterobacteriaceae bacterium
TATTTGAATTCTCTAACGCGATGGAGCTAGTGCTTCTAACAAATCCCAAGCCCATTGTTTCGATACCGCACTGTCCGGGCGATAGTCTTCGGTCGGATTAGCAGGATAGAGCACCACGTGAGTAGCGCCTGCATCATAATACGCCTCGAGCTTATCCTTTATGGTCTCAGCATCGCCCCATACGCAAATTGCATCGATAAGACGGTCGCTACCATCAACCCAGTCCTTTTCTGTAAAGCCCTGTTTAGCCCAAATTTTATGGTACGGAGGTAGCGACATATAAAACGCATTAGCACGACGCGCTAAATCCCGGGCACGAACGGGATCCGCGTCGAGGATGCAACGCACTGCCACATGAAGTTCCTTATCCGGACCCAATATCCGTCTTGCTTGTTTTACTGTTTCAATTGTTTGGAGGAAAACAAACGACCCATCTGCCTTTTCGGCCGCGACCCGCATTAATACTGGTCCGTGACCCGCAACAATGACAGGTGCCGGGTTTTTCGCTAATGGGCTTTCTATTGGCGCAACAGCCAACCGATCGAGATACGCGCGCATCTTCGGTCCAGGCAGAATCCAATTATGGCCGCGGGGTTCCACCAAGACTGGGTGTGATACGCCCAATCCAAGGGTAAAACGTCCATCCGATAACTCTGCCAGAGCGTTAGCAGCTTGTGCAGCGGAGTCCGCATCGTGCGCAAATACATTCAATATCCCGCTAGACACCCGAACCCGTTCAGTTTTTGCTAGCAGATACCCCGCAGTGGATAGTGGTTCTCGCCCGAAAATTTCTGGTAGCCATAGTTCATGATAACCGAGATTTTCGAATCGTTGTGCCGCATCGACAAGATCGGACCCAGTCGTTCCCTCCGTCCATTGCAGCAAACCTATTTTTTTTTTCATTTTCATTATCTCTGTTCCTGTATCCGCTTCTTACCATGTTATTTTTAAGACTTCAGATCTTACTGTCGAAATGCAGGAATAACTTCGCTTGCCATCAATTCTAAATGTTCATTACTCCAGGAAGGATCTAGACCCGGCGGTACGGCCCACGAATAATAGCGTGAGGTTCCAGTTGCGGCGACGTACTCTTTAATCATTTCAATCGCCTGGCCAGGTTCTACGATAAAACAACCATGTTCTTCGAGAGATTGCTGTGTCGGTTCTACCCCTGTTAAAAAAGTCATTCCAGCATCGCTGAACCACTTGCCGTACCAATTCTGCTGGTACGCAAAATGTTTTGCGGCCTCAGCCCAGCGTTTTTTTGGATCTTTGGAAACAATCAACCACATATGACCACCAGCGATCTCGTGATCTTCTCGATTCTTTCCGTTCTTTTCTAATTCATCCCAGTATTTCTTCGAGAACTCGTTTATCGGCCCAGTTGCAATATAACCGTAACCTACCCGCGCGGCGCGGCGCACCGCCACATTGCTAAACCCAGCAATCCATAGGTTCGGTTTAGGTTGAACTGGGCGGGGATATAATTGGATATCGGTGTACTGATAATGTTGACCATCGAACGTAAATTTTTCACCTGAGAACAATCGCTGTATAACTTCAATGCCCTCTTCCATTCGTTGGGCACGTTCTTTTGGATTAATTCTCCAACCAGAAAATTCTTCGACACGATAGCCAACTCCAAGCCCGAGTTCTAGCCGCCCGCCAGAGATCACATCGAGCGTTACCGCGTCCTCTGCGACTCTTACTGGGTCATGTAGGGGTAAAAGCAATACACTGGTGCCGATCCTAATTTTTTGCGTTCTCGCTGCAATAGCACAACCAATCGCAAGCATCGACGGTGAATAATTGTCTTCAAAAAAATGATGCTCAGACAACCATACGTCACCGAAACCCATGTCTTCCGCACGAGCGATCTGGGCAATGCATTTTTCATATAATTCTGTATCGTCTTGCTTCCACTCTGGCGGATTTCGGAAATCGTACCAAAGTCCAAAACTCAATTGACGATCACTCATTTTTATTTTCCTCATTAAATCTCATACTTTTTCCTCGATGAAAGCATATTTAACCCGATCCGGTGAGCAATTTACTTTCGCTGAGAGCTCAACGCTAAACCAAGCATGACTTATCTCGCAATTAAGCTGCTTTCACGCCAAGAGCCTGATTAACCAACGGCATTACTTCCTCAGCCATTAACCGCATGGATTGCTTCATCCGCGCCTTGTCAAGCCAGTCGTGCGCGGCATAAAGTAAAGTACCAAAGTGACCAATTTCTTCCCGCAACTCAAGAAGTTTGCGCGCGACTGTCTCCGGACTGCCATGGATTACGCAAGCGTCCCTCACTTGCTCGTGAGTTAGCGTCGCAGGGTCATCACCTTCATTGGCGACGAATGGGCCCTTGAAATCCCCTCGATCAAATATGGTAAATAAGTATTCGTAATAGTAATCCATCGTTCCACCCGAGGTTTTGGAAAAAGCCTCGGCAGCGCTATCAGTTTCGTCAACAAAAATACTGCGCGCGACGTGCCAATTCTCTGGATCCGCCTGAAGTCCACTCTCTTCTGCACCGGCAGAATAGGTTGGCCAATGCGTCTTCAATGACCAACTTGCTATAAAGTTAGCGGACACGGGCATATACCCCCGCTTCCCTGCGAATGTGAGAGAACTCGAAGCCGGACTCATAGCCGATATCGCGACCGGTGGATGAGGCTTCTGGAGCGGCTTAGGCACATAGCCCATCTTTATGTCATGGTGAGTCCAATCTTTCATTTCTATATGCCAATGCTTCCCGAGGATGTCGTACGGTGGGTCCGTCGCCCACATTTCGAGCATCGCATCAAGCGCCTCTTCCATCATCTCCATACGGTCTTTATCCATCACACCGAAAAGCTCGAAGTCAGACAGCAATCCACCTGGGCCGACACCCATAATAAACCGACCATTGCTCAGGTGATCGAACATAGCTGCCTGACCCGCTGTAACTGCGGGATGATACTGAGGTAGGCACATGACCCCAGTAGCAAGTTTGATTTGTTTGGTCCGACCGATCAAATTAGCATGGAACATAAGAGGCGAAGTAATTTGTTCTACGGCGGAAGAATAATGTTCGCCCACCCAAGCCTCCGTATAGCCAAGTTCATCAGCGTATATAATTGCCTCCATGTCCTCTTCTAAAGTCTGATGGTAATCTCGATTGATGTGATGCAATGGCATCATGAAGTAACCCAGCTTCATAGATTTCTCCGCGTATCTGTGGCAATGCTGCTCCAGGCTAAGGCGCAGACATGGGCATGTCAATATAGCTGGACCTTTAATAAGTAATTCAGTGCGGAGATGAGATTTCTAGTCAGTTCTCTATACTTATGTTTCTAACCTAGGAAAGACCCCTACAGCGCTATGGATTACAAATATATTAGTATTGACCACGATGGGCACGTCGCTTCTGTTACGTTTAATCGACCACACAAAGCCAACGCGCTGAACTACGAAATGCTGGCCGAAATCGAACATGCCGCGCTCGCATTTCGTGAGGACATTAAGACGCGGGTCGTCGTGTTTACCGGCGCAGGGAAGCACTTCAGTTCGGGCTTCGATCTTACCGATCCGAACATCGAATTCACCGGGCCCATGCTCCAACAAAGACGGCGCCATCGGATCGGTGCCCGTGCAATCTCTGCCCTCCATAATATGGATCAGATCACGATCGCTGCATGGAACGGCGCAGCTATGGGTGGTGGTGCCTGTATTCCTACGGCGTTAGATTTTCGTATCGGCACAAAAACTTCCGTCATGCGCTATCCAGAAGTCGATCTCGGGGTGAATCTGATGTGGCACAGCCTACCGCTGTGTGTGCATCTTGTCGGACCAGCTCGTGC
>CAYFFH010000317.1:0-3808 GCA_964342175.1 uncultured Enterobacteriaceae bacterium
TTCGCAAGCCGCCTTTAGTGCCTCGATGTTGCCGCCTCCTGGTCGACCTCGAATTGGCATCCAGCCGTCTGCGTATTCAGCTACCCTTTCTGGGGCCCATTTAGAATTCGCACCGATCCAAATTGGTGGGCCGCCGTTTTGGCTTGGCTTTGGATATGACCACATAGGATCGAAGTCAACGTATTCGCCATGAAACTCAGGTTCATCCTCCTGCCAAATTGTTTTCATTGCCATGATTCGCTCTCGCAATACTCTCCAGCGAGTCTCGAACTGTGTGCCATGATTTTCCATCTCCGTAATATTCCACCCAGCACCGACTCCTAGAATTACGCGACCGTTTGCGATCATATCGAGAGAAGCTATTTCCTTCGCGAGTGTGATGGGGTTGCGCTGTGTAATAAGGCAGATACCGGTTGCGAGTTTGATTCGTTCGGTAACTGCAGCACATGCGGCTAGCGCTACGAAAGGATCATAGGTGCGTTTGTAGAATTCAGGGACAACACCCTTTGGCATGAATGGGGAGGTGGAACCGACTGGAATATGGGTGTGCTCCGGTAAAAAAAGCGCGTCTAAACCTCTTTCTTCTACAGCCAGCGCTAAATCTACCGGTTGAATGGTTTGGTCAGTTGGGAAAATTAGAACACTACAACGTACCATTTAAATTTTGCTCGCCACATTCTTGATAGGTTTATTCTACAATATGTTTAACTAGCGGGTTTACCGCCAATAACGTTTGGAAGTGGCAACTTGGCTTTTTCGCATTCTCGATAGTACAGTTTTAGAATCCCGGCGGCGTCTAGTATAGAATCGATATTACCGTTTTCGTCTAGATTTAGATTCGCCCCATAAATAGCAAAAAAAACGTCGGTTGTGCCTTCGATTTCGGGTAACGCATGTAGGGTATGTATAGAACCGGCGGGTTCGTACAGATATGAGCCCGGGGTATTAACCTCTGGGTATTCGAGGTAGCGCCATGCACCGCTCGTGGTGTACGCAAAAACTGTGCCGGTGTGCCGATGTTTTTGCACGGTGGTCCCAGCGTCGAACTTGGTGCGTACCGCCCAAAACCCAAGGTTGATATCGACCTGCATCAACTGAAACGTAACGCCGGGACTTAATGGAACAAAGGGCAGCTCGTCTTCTCCCCGATGTATAGCTTTGGGTATGTCGCGGATCTCCTGAATTTGTTCACTCATAATTAATGTCTCTTTTGTGGATTACCACGATGTTACCTGGCGCGCTCTATAACGTAGATTATACTGCGACGGAAATCACGGTAGTAGGCGCTTACTACTACCTTTACGTACGCGATTTCTGCACCGATAAGCGAGCGATTGATCGTGCTTTATACGGTTGAGAGGTAAAAAAGCTCGGCGTCTGGCTTTTTAGTGTGTGCTTTCGCATGGTTACGTGGTTTCGGATTGCGTCACACTTCTCTCTTAAGAATCCGGCAACTGTAGTACATTTTTAGCGATGATATTGCGCTGAATTTCGTTGCTGCCGCCGTAAATTGTTGCTGGGCGCGCATTATAAAATTGGCTCAGGATGTTAGCGCGCCCAGTACCGAAGCTTAATTCTCCGCGCTCTGCGCCCTTTTCTCCCGCAGCCTCGAGCATCAGCTCGGTTAAACGAGCGAAAGTTTCTGTCGCCCAAATTTTTAAAAGCGAGACATCCGGACCAAGTGTGCCGCCGTCGCGTACAATCTTTGCGAACCGGGCATAGAGCGACTCAAGGTCTAATGTATCGAGTTTTAGTCGGGTAAATCGTTCCGTAAAGCCAGGATCTTTGAAAAGATTAATGCCCTCTGCGATGCTTTCGAGACGTTGTAGCGCATATTGACATTGCTTTGGGCTCCCAAGAAAAATGCGCTCGAAGCTTAGTAGCGCTTTCGCAATCCCCCATCCTGCGTCCAAATCTCCGACTAAGTTTTCCACCGGCACGTGCACATCGTCAAAAAACACTTCGCAGAATTCTTCATCACCAGCAAGGTTTCGGATCGGTTTAATGTTGATTCCCGGTGTTGATAGGTCGAGCAATAAAAAGCTAATTCCAGCCTGATGTTTAACTGCTTTGTTGGTTCGCACCAGCAAAAAAATGTGTGTGGCGTCTTGGGCCAACGTTGTCCAAGTCTTTTGCCCGTTTACGACAAACTCATCGCCGCTCAAGATAGCTTCACATTGTAGGCTGGCAAGATCTGAACCCGCATTGGGTTCTGAGTAACCTTGGCACCAAACGTGTTCACCGCTCAGAATTTTGGGTAAATATTGGGTCCGTTGATCGGGGTTGCCATGATCGATAAGCAATGGGCCGATCATTGTTATACCCATGTCGGGCGAGCGTGCGACACCCCAGCGTTCTTGCTCTTCAATAAAAATAAGAACTTTTGCAGGCGATAGCCCCATTCCTCCGTATTCCACTGGCCAATTCGGTGCAACCCATCCTTTCCGGGATAATTTTAGGTACCAAGGCTTTATCTCGTTCCAGTGAAGGCGCCGTGGCGGGTAGCGCAACTCGGTTGGATACTCTCGTTCGAACCAGTCTCGCACTAGTAGGCGAAAATCAGAGTCATTCAAGTCGTTCCATTTACCGGTGGCCGGTTCCGCGATCGTTTTGGGAGATCGCTCAAGCTCCGTCAAATTCGCGGCATCACCGTTTTCGAAAAGATCGGCGAGTTTACGTAAATGCCAAGTAACATTACCGTGACGGAACCCAAGTACCATAGCGCGGTTAAGGTAATGTCCGATATCGCATTCGTAGGTGAATCCAATCGCGCCGTGCATTTGAATTGCGGCTCGCGTAACCGCTAGTGCTGCATCGGTAGCACGAAATTTCGCACGACTCGCGAAGGTAGTACGGTCGCGAGCATCGGTGTTTTGACTGAGATTGATGACCGCCTCGTTCACAACGGCGTTGGTGAGTTCGCATTGGACAAATAGGTCGACTGCACGATGCTGTAACGCTTGGAAGCTACCGATTGTGCGTCCGAATTGCTTTCTTGTGCGTAAATACTCGAGCGTTGTCTCTAGCGTCTGGTCCGTTAACCCGCGAAGATAGGCAGCAGTTAGAACATGACCATAATCGATAGCGTAGTTGAGCGCTTTGTCCACGATCTCAGCTCTTCCGAGGAGCATATCTTTCGCTAATCGGACCTTTGTAAAAGTGATCTTAGCGTAAGAGGTATTATCAGCTAGTAGGCGTGAGTCGATGCTAAGGCCAGCGGTATCGGACGGTACCCAGAACAACGCAGTTTGCGTATCAAAGGTGGCTGGAACCAAAAACCCACTCGCCGACCGCGCCATTGGAACGTAATCGCAAATGCCGCTGAGTATGAATCCGTCTGCACTAGGCTCAGTCAGAGGTAAGCTGGAACCTGCATTGGAGTAAAATTCTGTCGTACAAGTAATGGGACAGAGGTCACCCGATGCCAATCCCAGGAGTAACTGCCCGCGTAGTTCGCTGGCGGGTATGTGGCTCAACAGTGTTGCTGATAATCCTGCGACCTCTACTATGGGTTCCGGTGCCACAACGCGGCCAAGTTCTTCGGCGACGATTGCCGCCGCACTTATACCTAACGCAAGACCACCACAATTCTCCGGCACGGCGATGGCAGACCAACCCATCTCAACCATTGCGTCCCATATGGTCGAGTCAAAATCTACATCTTTTTGCTTCAGCGTTTTTAAGCGCGAGATTACAGCATCACCTTTACAAAAAGCGATAGCGCTTTCGCGCAGCATTATGTTTTCTTCTAAATGCTCAGAACTTAAAACGTGATTAGTTTCTCCCATATTATCTCAACCAAATCAAC
>CAYFFH010000318.1:0-3759 GCA_964342175.1 uncultured Enterobacteriaceae bacterium
CAGCGTGTTGGCGACATCGGCTCTCAGCAGTTTCAAGGCCTGCCGGTAGACTGAAACCACCTCGGCGGGGACCTTGGGGTCGTCGAAAAGATCCTCTCCTGCGGTGACGATCTTCAGTCCCAACCCTCGTCCGACCAGGTTGTCCCAGGCCTTGGTGTCAATGTCTGCGATGGCCTTTTGGTGAGCTTTGTGCCACGAACTGCCCTCGGGCAGCGGGGCGTTCTCCATCGCTGTCACCACTTCGTCGATCTCGCTGCGGCCGGGTCGTGGAGGCGGCTTCAGCCACTTCCAGGCCTGGTCGCCTGTCCCGTCCACCGTCTCGCGGTAGATCCGGTGGAGATCGCTGACGACGTCGACAAGAGTGTCTTCGACCGAACTTGCGGCGTCCGAGCCGGCCAGGAGATTGACCAGTCGTCGGAGTACGGTCTGGTTTCCCTGGTTGACGACGCGGCGAATCGCTTCGCGCTTCAGTTCAGCTGTCTGAATGTCGTCGATCATCTGCCACGGCACCGGGAGCCTGAGTTCCAACGAGAAACTGGAGGCGACCTGGTTGAAGTAACTGTCGAGTGTGCTGACCCGCAGTTGCTGCAGCGAGTCGACGACCTCGCCGAGCACCTCGCAACAGCGATCCGGTTGGAGATCAGCTTCTCCGATGGCCTCGCCGAGTCGCCGGGTTTCCTCGGGGTCGCTGGCCGCCCTGGCCAGTCGGACGAGGATCCGATTGAGGATCTCGGCGGCAGCATTGCGGGTGAAGGTCACCGCCAGGATCCGCGAGGGTGGGACACCATGCAACAGCCGGGAAATGAACCGATTGGTCAGCTGGTAGGTCTTGCCGGTACCGGCCGAGGCACGGATCAGTCGGAGTTCATTGATCGCCAGACCGCTCATGACCGGCTCCAGTGCTCGTGCCGCGGGAGGTGCGGCAGCTTGTCCTGGCAGATCCCGGCCAGGTCGTCGTTGAAGAATGGTGGCTTTTCGGCGATCTGCGTGTAGTCGCCCCGCACGATCTTCTCGGCCACCTCCGCCACCACCTCATCGGCCTGGGCCAGTTCTGCCTCGGTCCAGCGAGCCTCGAGGAAGTCCGTGTCCGAGGTACTGGCAGGCAGAACCAGGTACCCCAACTGGACGTCGCCATCGACTCCCAGGGCGTCCTTGGCCAGTCGGCGGTACAGCGGCAGTTGCAGGCTCTTCCAGGTCTTCTGTTTTCCACGTCCCTTGCGATGGATGCTGTCGGGTGGTTTGTTGCTCGTCTTGTAGTCGATCACTCGCCACTGACCGGTCGACTCGTTGTGATCGATCCGGTCGATGCGTCCGAGGATCGAAAGGGGGCCGGCCGGTGTGTCGAGGACCACCTGCCCGGCCTTGATGGACTCTTCGGAGTGCCGGATTCTCCACCCCGCTTCGACCGATCGGACTTGCCACTCGGCAACGGCATTGAGGCGGTTGGTCAGTTGTGTCACCTGCACCTCGACGGCCTCTGGCCGGTAACGTCCGTGTCGGATACCGACCCATTTCCAGGCGGCGGACCGGAGAAACTCGCGGACGGCGTCAACGTCGGTCGAATCGGTCAGGTCCGATCTCCCGAATTCGTCGAGTGCGTCGTGGGCCAGGTCGCCGAAAGTGACCGCCATGAGTTCGCCGTTCTGGTCATCGATGGCCCGCAACCGCAGAACGTGTCGCAGAAAGAAGCGGTACGGGCAGTCCAGAAAGTCACTGAAGGCCGTCGCACCGATCCGGGACAGGCCGGTGGCGGTCGGTTCCGGGACAAGGAACGCGGAATCCGCGGGACCGTTGGCAAACGCGCCGGGCAACCGGGCCGAACGCCTGGTCAGATCCACGTCGAGCAGGTCCAGGACACGGGCCGGTTGCCCGTCGCCCTCGGTGGACAGCAACAGACGGCTGGGTTGCAGGGGGTCCTGAGAATCGGACTGGCGACCACCGATCAACAGCAGATGCTCTCGCGACGCGACCAGGGCCGACACAGCGTAGGCGTCACGTGCGATCCGTCGGGAGTTGTCGAGGATTCCCAGTCGCTGGCGGAGTCGGTCGGGGAGGAACAGGTCGGAGGTCGATGAGGATGGGACGTGGCCTTCGTTGACGCCGACGACGGCCAGGACCGCGGCATCGTCGAGAGGCAATTCGAGCCATCCAACCATCTCGATCGCCTCGGGGTCGGCCACGGCAGCGATCGTCTCGCCGGAAACCATTTCGAGTACCAGTTGGATCGCCTCGACCGCACTGATCTTCGGTGCCACGTTGCCGGGAACTTCACCGAGGTCGGTGACCGCCTTGTGGATGTGCCGCGACGCTGCGAGCAGCACATGGCCGTTCCTTTCGTCACGGTCCGCCGTGCGGTCCTGGTAGATCGTCGCCAGCAGGGTCGTGATTGGCTCGGACCATTCGGTCAACGGGGCGGGGGCGGCCGACAGAGCGGCCAACAGGGAGCCGGTCTGTTCCAGGGCCGCTGCCGGCAGGGGAGTTCGCTGCCGGGGATCCTCGTCACCGGGATCCTGCGGCTTCAGTTCCAGCCGCGCCACCAGGTGTTTGCTGCGGAAGGCATCCAGAACGGCAACCGGGTCCGATTCGGTCTTGGCTCGCAGCCAGGTCTCGAAGTCGGGATGCCGCCAGAGGGCTGCGAGGGGACCATAGGCGACGGTCGTTTCCGGTTGGTTGTCGTCCTCGCCGGAGTCCAGGCTCTCGAGGCACTGGGCGACGGCTTCGAGCAACTGCCAGGGAAGCGTGTCGGGAAGTGCCGCTTCGTGAACCCACCGGGTGGTTACCTGGCAGTCGGCCATTTGACGAGTCACCGTCGGGACCAGCGTTTCGTCGGCGATGCCGATTGTCACGTCGTCGGCACGCCGTGTTCCAGGAAGCTGCGACAGCCACGCGGCAACGGTAGTGGCCTGATCGTCGGGCCGGTCGGCGATCTGTACCGAATCGTCTCCGGGGGGCATCGCCGGCTGGCGCCAGTGCTCGGGATCCAGGCACCCCAGCCCGTCGAACCGGTTCGCCAACGATTCCGGTGCGTACACCAGTGCGGTGACACGGTCACCGACCCCGTCCGATTCGAGCATCCGTCTCATCGTCTGATTGATGTCGACGGTGCCGATCAGCACGATATCGTGTGCTGCCTCGCACTCGCCCTGTTCGATTGCCACCAGCCGAGCGGTCTGTCGATCCCACAGCAAGAGGTCTTCCAGCGTGTCGAGGTAACGCTGCTGGATGCTGTGGAGAATTTCCCAGCGACGACGTTCCTGCGGGATCTCATCGAACAATTCGCAGGCGGCGACGTGAGAGAAATTGAGGCCGTCGCCGGCCAGTTCACCATGTTGCCGTTTCAGAAGATCGGCCAGATCGAGCCAGCCTCGCGAGTTGTCATCGTCGGGGCGGTGGACGGTGATGTTGCCGAGTTGATCCACCGGGGTTTGTTTCAGCGCGGCAACCCAGGCGCACCGTTGCACCAGATCGTCAGCGAAGGGCTTTTGCGATATGTAGAGTTGTTCGGGAAGGGTGCCGACGGTGAGAGTGGTGGGTGAGACCAGTCGCAGGGACTTGTCGGTGGCGTGATCGACCAGCAGTTCGAGCAGGCGGCGGCCGGCACGGGCTCCGGGCAGAACCAGCAGCGACTTCGAAAGATCGAGTACATCGTTGCGGGTGTACTGATCGACCAGCCATCTGGCCGCCGCGGGCAACGCGGGACAATTCCAGTCCAGAAACTCTCGATTGGCAGCCATCGGCATCCCTGCTACGGCGAGCGAA
>CAYFFH010000319.1:0-3752 GCA_964342175.1 uncultured Enterobacteriaceae bacterium
TAGAACAAGGCCCGGCCCATTTCCTCTAGTACAATACAGAGTTCGGTATAGCTGAAACCAAGCCCGCCATAACGTTCGGGAATATGGATGCCCGCTAATCCCAGGTCCTCACAGGCCTCACGCCAGACCTCTAGATCGTAGTCGCATCCCTCCGCCATCAAGCGACGAGTCTTGCTGACTGGTGCCTTGTCTCGCAAAAACCGTTGAACCGAATCGCGGAACTGCAATTGTTCTTCGGTAAAACTAAAATGCATGAAATATTCTCATGAGGTCATATGTATTAATCGTTTTGCATCAATTTTATCCAACATGCAAATAGTAACGAATCCTAGGTTGCGTTTCTTCTCGAAAACAATCCAATAGAGCGCCACAATCTTTTCAAAACTGCCTTCAACAACAAATATAGTCTTGCGGAAGAGGTTTTGGGCTGGCTTTATTTCAAAGGTTAGATATTTTCTTTTTTTATTGTTGCCCGTAAGTCCTACATTGGACTAGGCCTTATTTGGCTATTTTTCGTGTATGTTTGAATCAACCTGATTACGTTATGTTATATGGTGTGATATTCGATCTCCGTTCTGCTGCTAACAAAAGCAGATTATTTTATACAGGATATGCATTTTTAAGTTTACGAAACGTATTCCAGAGCATGCCTTCTAGGTGTTAATTTAATGGATTGGATTTTTAAAAAAAGACGGGCGACCCTTAGTATCGCGGCAGTATCTCTAGTATTAATGCTGGCATCAATTATGGTTCGCGCATTTTACACCGACGGAAACTTTCACCCTTCGATCGGTTGGGATATTTTATTTTTAAGTATTTGCACTTGCTGCTTCGGAGCATTTGCCCTGTGGGTATTTACGAAGGGATTTGGACCTAATTCATTAGGTGAGAAACTAACAATTCGATTTTTGGCTAGGATCTATTTCTTCGTGTCGTCTTTGATTGCCTTTACTACCTTCGTGTCGCTTGTAGTTACCGTTGAAGGTGCGGTTACGTGGTAGTCTATTCAAAGTATTAATGATTAAAAATCTGACTGAATCTATTCGTTTTATTGATCATCAAGAGATCTTTGACGTCTTGCACATAGAAGATCTTATTCCGGAGATGCGCCGAGTGATGATAGATTTTTCCATGGGTAGGGTTGAACAGCCGATACGTCGTATGATCGATGTAGGATCGCACGGAGGCTATTTCGGAAGCATGCCTGCTTCCAGTGGAGAGGCGTTGGGTGCAAAGATGCTGACGTTTTATCCCGGCAATGCTAAAAGGAATCTTCCAACCCATATGGCATTGATAGTTTTGTTTCGTCCAGAAACAGGCGAGCCGATGGTGGTGATGGACGGGCACTATATAACACAAATGCGTACGGCAGCTGTGACGGCGGTGTTTGTCGATGCTGTGGCTGCCGAAGGTGCTAAGAGCCTCGCGATTCTTGGGGCGGGCGCGCAAGGTAGATGTCATTTACAGGCTCTGTCGCGTGTGCGTGATTTTAATGACATTCGGATCTGGAATCGCACGCACGAGCGAGCGGTGGCTTTGGCTGAATCATGGGGCGGGAAAGCTATGACCTGCGAGGAAGCGATCCGAGGTGCAGAAGTTGTGGTCGTCGCGACGTCGTCTAAGGAACCAGTATTGGACGGGCAATGGTTAAGGCCCGGAGTGAAGCTCGCTACGGTGGGTTGGTCTGGCGCTAACGGTAGTGAGGTCGATGCTACAACAATGTCGCATACAGTTCTCGTAGATTCACGCGAGGGTACCCGAGCTGACTCGGGGAACGTCAGATGCCATAACGCAAAAATACATTCAGAGCTTGGCCATGTACTTGCAGGCTCTGTGATTATCGATCCAGATGCAACTGTTATCTTCGATTCGATTGGGATGGCGTGTCAGGATCTTGCAGCGGCGTGCTTGGTTTTAGAGAAGTTAGAAGATCAATAATTGGTCTGAGTTGACCTAATCATAGATGGAAATCGGTTAATAACGATGGAGAGTCGTCTTTCACTCCCATGAAGCTACTCGAACTGGCATTGTCTTTACTCCAACCAGGCGATTGTTCGGCATCCATTCGACGGTCCCAGCAGATTTAAAATTAAGCTCGCTGAGCAATATCTCATCGAACACTACATTAAGCTCTAGTCTTGCGAGTGCAGCACCGAGACAGAAATGCACACCTGCCCCGAAACCGAGATGCTTGTTTGGTGAGCGCGCTATGTTGAATTCGAAAGGGCTCTCAAAGACGTGTTCATCCCGATTAGCTGACATTTCCCAAACAGTGACTTTATCTCCCGGATGGATCGTTTTGTCTCTAAATTTTACTTCACGGGTCGCGGTGCGCCGTTTATAGACCGAAGGAGTTGTCCATCGAACGATCTCTTCAACCGAAGGTTTGATTAACTCTCGTTCATCCCGTAGGCGCAGCCATTGTTCTGGGTGTTCGATGAAGGCGAGCATCCCGCCGCTGATCGATCTCGTGGTAGTCTCAGCCCCCGCTGGGAATAGTAATGCAAAAAAAGACCTGAGCTCAAAGTCGGATAACGTCGAACCGTCGGCTTCAAACTCCGCATGAACGATCTTAGAGAAAATATCGTCTCCTGGTTGGGCACGTTTTTTTTCGATCAAAGCTTGGGCGTAACGATGTACCTTACGCAGATACTCGGCGGCGATTACAGAGCCCGAATTTACCTCGACTCCCTTATCAATCAATTCACACAGATGAATTCGATCGTCTTCCGGTACCCCGAGTACAATACAAATGGCCTGCGTCGGTATTTCTCGGGCTATGCGCCGCGCGAAATCGAACTCTTCACCAACCTTGATTGAATTCAGTAAGCGCTTGGTGCGGGTTCGAAGTTCATCTTCAAGCGAGCCAATTGTTTTAACGGTAAATCCTTTGTTTGCGAGTTCTCGCAATCGTCGGTGCAGTGGGTCATCGGTCTGATTTAACACTTTACCAGCACTAGCCTCGTCCTTTATCGCGGTACCTCCACCAGTGCGGTTTCCGGCTTTGTCAGATGAAAATGTCTTCGCGTCCATCATTATCGTATTGACATCGTCGTAAAGGCTCATAACCCAGAAGCCTTCGCTGTCGGGGGTAATATTGGTGGGTTCGTGCCAGTACACCGGATGGTTCTCTCGTAACCAAGTAAAAAACTCATGTGGGAAGCCGTTTGCAAAGGTTTGGTCATCCGATAGGTCAAGGTGCTTATTCACGGGCTTTCTAGCCCTTTCTGGACGAGGGAATTGCTATTTCGGCTGCAGGGTTCAGAATTTTTCGCGTTGCCAATGACGAGTGTAAGTTTTCCGTCGTACATCACATGAGCTACCTTAGTGAGTGATATGAGAAAATTTTTTAAAGTGGAACGGGAAAAATGAAAAGTGAGTCAGACCATGATCGATTTAGTCAAGGTGGAGATTGATCCGCCGGTTGTGTTTACCTTTCTTTTCAACTTTACCGATACGAACACCCCCGATTTCGCCGGTGCGGGCAACATGTGTGCCGCCACACGGTTGGAGGTCAACACCACTAACCTCTATCAAGCGTACCTGCCCATTACCCATGGGTGGTGCGACAGACATAGTTCGTACCAGTTCCATGTTAGCACTCATTTCGTCGTCGCTGATCCAGCGGAACGTAACCTTGTGATCTTCAAGAATTAGTTTTTGAAGTGCTTTCTCGATCGAAGATTTATCTATTGTCTCGGCCATATCAAAATCGAGCCTACCCTTATGTTGGCTGATTGAACCGCCGGTTA
>CAYFFH010000320.1:0-3723 GCA_964342175.1 uncultured Enterobacteriaceae bacterium
TACCTAACGGGGATAGGTACCTTCCAGAAGTATTATGACCAGACCGAGTTAAAGAACTGGGTTTCATCGACGCTTAGCAGGCGCCCCGTACCGCTAGCTCCTGGTGTCTTAGCTGTATTCACTGATGATGAAGATCGGCAAGCATTTGTAGTATCCAGATTGCGACGTAGACTGGCGATCAGATCCGAGCGTCGAGCGAACGAGTATTATGATGTGTACCAGGAGTTACTCGATGATTTCTTCGAGGTGTTTACTGAACGTGGCCGGCCCCCGATGCACGAAGAGTGGGATCGGCTCGGTGAACTTCATGAAAAACTGGGTAGTAGCCGCCGGGCTATGTCAGTTCTCGGCCACGTATACGGTCTGGAAACCTTGGACGAGATACGGACTCAGCGATCCGAAGATCTTCTTGTGTTTCTTGCTCTTGAGCTGCTGGAAGGCCGGCCTCGCTTCAGTGAGTTGGCCGAATCTATAAGAAAGGACATCAGAGTATTCTTCGGCGCCTACAAGAAAGCTTGTGCCCATGCTGATCATCTTTTGTTCAGTGCCGGTAATCCACTCTTAATCGATGCTGCGTGTAGGGATTCTGGGATAGGTAAGTTGACTCCCGCTGCTTTGTATGTGCACACCTCTGCTCTTGAAGAACTAGAACCTGTGCTACGGGTTTATGAGGGATGTGCGCGCTTTATGATTGGAGAGATCGAGGGGGCAAATGTTATTAAGCTCAGACGCGGACCCCCGGCTATATCGTATTTGATCTATCCGAAATTCGAGAGGGTAGGCCATCCTGAATTGGAAGCTTCCTATCACGTGGATTTACGTGAACTACGAGCAAAATTCCAGGATTACTCCACTCGAAAGAACCCTCCGATTCTTCACCGAAAAGACGAGATGATGGGGCCCACCCATCAACTTAGGAAGCGCTTCGAACGGTTAACGCGAGCCGAAGAAAGGGCAGGCCTTTTCGAGGATACAGCGACAATTGGACTAAAAAAAGGTTGGCTGGAAAAGCTCGAGGATGCTGGATTTCAGGTAAGGGGACACAGGCTCTATCGAGTTCTACCTCCAGACCCCTAGAGTCGATCGATCAGGATATCAACCAGCATCTCTATCCGCTCATCCCCAACACACTTCCCTGCAGAATCTGGCCTTATGAGCTGATCTCTATCGTCTAGGGGTCCCTGCAGGTTGCCCTGTTTAGTGACCAGCTTCTCAAGAAACGGGTGTGGCATTTGGTTCACTCTCTTGTCATGATCTGTAAGGTAATCACCATAGTCGATACCGGGGCTAACTTTTTGTCTTGCAGGCCGGTCACTGAAGGCGGAGTTCTGATTCAAATGAATCGGAGCAAGATTACGAAGCGAGGTTTTGTAGGAATCACCGGGACTCGTAAGAATGTTCAGATCGCTATCTGGGAAATTGTTTTGTGGAATAATATGGTCTAGAGACCATCTTCCCAGCCCTTGGCCGCCGAACTTCATTGCCTCGAACCCTCCCCCCCATCCGGTGCCACTTTTTCGGACGGGTGGTAGGCAACAGGCTGCGAACACGACTCTAGCTTTGTCGGTTTGTCGAACTTCGTTCAAAGCATTGAATAACCAGGTCTTATCAACTTTCGCGGTGTGATTCCCAGCTCGCCGTGGGTTTATGGTTTCTATAAGGTCGTCAAAACGTCTGTCGTACGTGCCAGTCCCGACTGACTTGGTTATTGCAAGAGTGTCCCCAACGGTGCCATCTAGAAGCCGTCGGGTATACGCGGTCGCAAACTTGTGGAGTTCGTCAAATTGCAGAGTCACTGACCCGGGGAGTTGACGTTTCGTTTTACCTCTCCCGGTTAACATTGATTTCCTATAGTAATAGAGTAGCACTGTGATGTAGGGGTTTTCTCCGATGCTCCTGATGAAACGAAGATAGTTATCAGGGGAACTAGAAAATTCTTCAATAACTACCTTCAGAGCATCAATTCCGTGGTTGATCTGGGAATGGTTAACTGGCTCACTTTTTAGTTCCGGTACGACCTTAAAGGCCGATGTAGACCAGTCCCCATGAAGAACTTTTATCAGGGGACCATGGAACGCACGAGCTCGCCCGATTTTATCCAATAGCATGTTGTTGAATTTTCTCTCTAGAGAGAGAAGGAGACTTGGAGTGTGAGAGGGGTCCCTAGCGGCCCCATCTATGAGTATCGAGCGACAGACATCCGCATCGGATAACTCTTGGCGAATTGTATTGAATCCGATGAAGCAGGAGAGCAGTTCCGGATAGTCACGGAAGTGCGATAGCCGTTGTATATAGATCTTTTTTTGTACGGTTGCGTCCAATGCCTCGAAGAATGAGGTGGCTTCTTTGCTTTGGGTCTTTAAGTACTCGTCAAGCCGATCCTTTAACCCGATCTTTTTTCTTAAGCAAAACTCATGGTAAGAGTTTTTGATCACCTCACGCCTATGGTTCAGCAGAGCTACATGGTTATAGAGGATCTTGGGAAGGTTCCCGCGAGGACCAACCAGCTTACTCCGGACGGAAGCGAGTATATCAAAGTGATCCTCATGGATTCCCAGATCTACCCAATCTTGTCTAGGTGGCGGATCACCAGAGCCTTCAAGCAGCGGCTGCCGCAGGTAATACAACATTCCAGTCATAGCAGAAAAGCGCTGCAGTCCATCTAGTATCAGGTATGTTCCGGGGTGATCCTGATCTTCACCTAAAACCACAAACCCAAGGATTGGCGACATGGACTCCATGCACTCTACCAGCATGCTAAATTCCCATTCAATTCCCCGCTGAAATGAGGGGATTCTCAGCTGACGATTGGTCTGTCCAATATTTATTGCTTTCGAATATTTAGGATGTTCGCGGTCAAGACTGCCAGTCGTCTCATCCCAGAGTTCCGTCTCTTCAAACCTGATGTGGTAATCAGTGGTATAACCCATCACGTTCGTCGTGTCCTGGTTACAATCAAGGAATTGATTAACACTCATGATTTAATCCTGGGCTGAGGGGTACTAGGACACATATTAGTGAACAGATTAGGCCAATGCAGCACTCTCCAGATGAGAGCCCCTATTTTATTAACAAATTGTGCAACTATTCGCTAATAGCGAATCGCATGTGTGGGATTTAATAGGAAGTTCCTATATAAACAGGCCTGACTGATGGATTTCAGGGAGTTCTTAAGGTTAGAATCACCAGACTTCAAGGATCGGATGCTCTCCGAAATCTGGGATTACTCAGATGAGGAGATAGAAACTACGCACGATTTTATTCAAATCGTCTTTCCCCTGAACAAACCCAGTAACCGTAGTATCCATGGGTTCTATATAAGAGACGATTCAGTTTTAGCGGATATTCGTTCGGATGAAGTAATCCAAAGAAACCTGATCAAATCGTCTAAGTGGTTCTTGTCGTTCTTAATAAGAAATCCGGAATGGAAAACTCATCGTAACCACAATCAATTTCGGATCACGCGGATAATAGAATGTTTAAGGCTTTTGGTTTCTGACGATGAAGCAGATGCCTTTAAGAGCAACACGTTTGAATTATTGGAAGAAGCAAATGAAGTGAATGAAGTGACCCTCAAGTTCTGGGAAAATGCATGAAAAAAGAGGAAAAAAATACCCACTATTTCGAGGGTGTTTTAGTTGATCTAGACCCTGAATTTCGTTAAATTTTAGCATGCAAAAATCATTATGCATTCCGGTGATTTGAGACGATTGCAGCCGGGTA
>CAYFFH010000321.1:0-3716 GCA_964342175.1 uncultured Enterobacteriaceae bacterium
TTCGTTATCTGGTAGGTGGAAATCTGCCTTATCTCGGCCAAAAAGCCGCTCATTACCCTTATCTGGCGATATCAGGGCGTTTGGACACGTTTCGTATCTGGTTTTAGGTGGGATTTGCGTGTAGTAGGTGGAATTAAAAAAAACGCTGGTGTTTTGAAAGTGCGTTTCGCGAACGTGAAATCCCGTATGTGCTTTCTGGGGGCCACTCATTTTTCGACTATACCGAGATAAAAGATCTGATCTGCTATCTACGCCTTATCGCAAACCCAGATGACGATAGTGCCCTGCTAAGGATTATCAATACACCTCGACGTGGGATCGGCACAAATACGGTCCAAAATCTTATCGCTCACGCCGGAAAAATGGGTTTTCGGCTAGTTGCCGCCGGTTGCGATCCGACTTTTCACTCAGACTTATCGATTCGATCTGTAAAAAATATTACTGGCTTCTTTTCTTGGATCACAGAACTACAAAAACTCGCCGAACACGAGGCGCCGGCGACGCTTGCTGATCGCTTAATTACAGATATTGATTATCAAGACTGGATTCGGAAAACCAGCAAATCTGAGGACGAGGTGAAAAAGCGGATCGATAATGTTGATGAATTACTAAACTGGATTAGGCGAATTCAATCTACCGACGTACCAAAATTAGTTCACGAGGTTGTTGCTGCTCTTACTCTATTCGATATCGTCGACCGCCAAGAAGAAAACGAAACAGGTGACAACGTTGCGCTGATGACACTACATGCTGCCAAAGGTTTAGAATTCCCGCATGTGTTTCTCGCGGGATTTGAGGAAAACATCCTGCCGCACAAATCTAGTACTGAAGCCGAAGCGGTTGAGGAAGAGCGCCGGGTCGCTTATGTTGGGATTACCCGTGCACAAATTTCTTTAGCGTTATCGTTTGCGCGCTCACGGCGTCGATACGGGAAAATTGAGCAATGCGAACCTAGTCGCTTCATTGCAGAGCTACCAAAAGAAGACCTAGCTTGGGTTGGAGAAAGCGACAGCAGCGGAAACAGCCGTATTGCCGGTGAAAAAACCTTATCCTCACTAAAAGAAATGTTACAAACTTCTTAGACGCGCGTCTATTTCCCTTCGCCACTACACAACGCTCAGCGCTGCTGCACGTTAACCAGCGCCTAAATCCAACATGCGACAGTCTTACGTTATGGCGAGTGGGAAAAACCCACTTTCAAATAATAAAATTCTGTCGTCCCATTCGAACTAGGATGCTTTACGCTTCGAGTCTAACAACCAGTCGCTCACACCAAAATAATCAACTTTAGAACTACCTGATAGTCCTCGAAAATCGAACAACTCCGTATCTGCTAAATGCGACGGCGAAACCGATTGCAGGCTACGGAAAATATTTTCTAAACGTCCCGGCTGTTCTAACTCCCACCTAGCTAACATTTTTTTTATCTGAACGCGCTGTAAATTTTTTTGGTTACCACATAGATTGCATGGAATGATCGGATAGTTTCGGGAAATCGCGTAATTCTCTATATCTGCCTCCCTACAATAAGCGAGTGGTCGTATGACGACATTCTTACCGTCATCACTACGTAACTTTGGTGGCATTGCTTTTAGCCGGGATCCGAAAAACATGTTCAAAAAGAATGTTTCAATGATATCGTCTCTATGGTGCCCGAGGGCTATTTTATTAACGCCATTTTTTTCGGCGAACGTATACAATATTCCACGTCGAAAGCGAGAGCAGGCACTACACATTGTCTTGCCTTCGGCTACCACACGCTTGACAACGCTATACGTGTCTTGCTCGATTATATGATATTCAATACCAAGGTCGTCGAGATACTTTGGCAGTATATGCTGCGGGAATCCGGGTTGCTTTTGGTCAAGGTTAACAGCGATCAGTTCAAAACTGACTGGGGCCTTCCGCTTTAAACTAAGTAGTAGATCTAGCATCGTGTAAGAGTCCTTCCCACCTGATAGGCACACCATGAGTTTGTCGCCAGCCTCAATCATGGAAAAATCGGCGATTGCCCGGCCGACGTTCCGCCGGAGCTTTTTTTGCAGTTTATTGACGTTTATTTCTAATCTCGATTTAACCATCGCATTGTTGAGGAGATTTACCTCACCCAAAGTAAGTCAGAAAACCTTAAGACATGTGGCAACTAAAATGAATACACTAGGCTAATAAAGCTCGTTGCGGTAATTGTCTTCGATATATTCGTCAGCGATCTTTACCTCGTCCTCTGCGGGCGGATTACCTGCATCAGCCGTTTGATCAAGAATCATCTTCCCGAGAGAAGGCATCTCACTACGATCTTGACGGCTTTCTGGATCCCAGAGCTTCGATCGGCGGAACGCCTTCGCGCAATGCAAGTACGCCTCTTCAACCGCGACCAAAATACCTACCTTTGGGACTTTACCTTTAACCGCACAACGCTCAAGCAGTGCAGAATCTTTAACGACCGAAGCACGGCCGTTCACACGTAAGGTCTCATCGTACCCCGGAACCAGGAACAGAAGACCGACGTTCGGGTTCTCGGTAATATTGATCAACGTATCAACTCGATTGTTTCCAGGACGTTCCGGTATAAAAATAGTGTTGTCGTCCAAAACCAATACGAAGCCCGGTTTATCGCCTCTCGGCGACACATCGGCCTTACCATTGGCATTCGCCGTGCCTATAGTTAAAAAGGGAGAGCGCCGGACTAACTCACGGCAATATTTATCGAGCCTTGGGATCGCCTTCTTAGCTGCTAATTCCATCGGAGTCCCGATCACTTCCCGCACTGAATCCTCGTCGGCTAATACGGCTGCAAAAGGACTGTCACTCATGCTGTCACCCGCTGATTGATTTGATATCGCGCACTATAGTAAACAGAATCGCTAGCTGGTGGCAAAAAGCTTCTACACCGCTTCCAGCGACTTCTTAAGGTTACGTGCCAACCGCAAAGCCCATTCATCCTGCCCAACCTCTGAGGCAATCAGATCTTGCCGGACCTCAATCAAAACGTGGGGTATCCCGCGTCCCTCAGCGTGGAATGGAATCCCGAAGTCATTGTTGTCAAGGCGATAAGGTTCGTTCTCCCCCACACACAAATCGCTGTCGTCACGTAGAAGCTTTAACATTTGATCTGCGATACGGCGGTCGTCATTGAAAAGTATGCCAACGTGCCACGGTCGCGCTTCATCCAAATACACCGGGGTGAAACTATGCACTGCTACAAATATCGTCGACTTATCCTCTTTACGACGATCGAGCAGCGCAGCTATCATCTCGTGGTACGGAAAAAAGATTTCACTCAACCGTTGTTCGCGCTCAAGCTCGCGTAAGTTTTGGTTTCCTGGAATAACGGTACGTTCACTCTTGTCCGGGATCAGTTGCTCACTGTCACGCGGCCGATTACAATCAATAACTAAACGTGAATAATTTTGCATGACCACTGTTGCATCAAGCTGATCAGCTAGACGCCGAGATAACCCAGCCGCACCAATGTCCCAAGCGATATGCCGTTGCAAATCGGATGAATCCAAGCCGAGTCCAACTAGCGATCTCGGAATATGGTTTGACGCGTGGTCACAAGTAAGAAAAAAAGGCGACTTTCCGTGCTCCCGTTCGACGGAAACGGGCCGCCGTTCATCTTCGGCCAAAAGATGACTCATTCTTGGCTCTCGGTTCCAGCTCGTCCGTGAAGCTCTTCGTGAAAATAGCGTTTATGCCAACCGAAGCCCTGCCAG
>CAYFFH010000322.1:0-3708 GCA_964342175.1 uncultured Enterobacteriaceae bacterium
GCGCAATCTACCGAACCCACCACTGTGAGTCAATGAAACGTAATAAAAAGAAAGAAAAGCACAAACAAACGGGGCCGCATTCTTCCGAATACGAGGTCCCAATCTCTTCTCGCAAGACGCTAATGCGATACCTAGAAGCTGCACAATCCCCGGCTAACATTCGTGAGATCGCCAAGGCACTCGACATAGTGGGGAAGCCCGCGCTGACCAGTTTGCGTCGCCGCTTGCAGGCGATGACTCGTGACGGCCAGGTGCTCCATACACGCGGTAATCGATACGGTATCGCCAAAAGGATGGAACTAATCGCTGGCCGTGTGCTGGGCCATCCAGATGGTTTCGCGTTTGTTCGCCCAGAAGAGAAGAGTGGAGATATATTTCTGTCCCACACTGACGCCCGAAATGTTTTGCATGGGGATCGCGTACTTGTCCGTGTTGCAGGTCTGGATAACCTTGATCGTCCGTTTGGTAGTGTCGTCGAAGTCTTGGAGCGTGCGAACTCTGAGGTTGTTGGTCGGTACTACCGGGAGAAGGGGGTCGGCTTTGTTACGCCAGACAATCCTCGGATCAATCAGGATATTTTGATCCCTAAAGCTGGAAAAAAAGCAAAAAGCGGTCAATTTGTTGTTGCCCAGATCACTCAGCAACCAGACGGCAGACGCCAACCACCGATAGGCGAAATCGTAGACGTGCTCGGTGAGCATATGGCTCCCGGTATGGAGATCGACGTCGCTATCCGCACTTATAATCTCCCAGTCGAATGGTCGCAATCCGTTACCGAGGAAGTTGCCAAACTTCCTGTAGAAGTAGACGCCAACATACTTGAGCGTAGAACGGATCTTCGAGACAAGGGTTTTGTTACTATCGATGGGGAGGATGCGCGTGACTTGGATGACGCGGTGTATTGTAAGAAATCTGACTCTGGGTTTAATTTGTATGTCGCTATTGCCGACGTAGCACATTATGTCACTGAGGGTAGCGCGCTCGATATGGAGGCACGTTCACGCGGGACTTCTGTGTACTTCCCTAACAATGTAATACCAATGCTACCGGAAAGAGTGTCCAACGGAATATGCTCTCTGAATCCAGGTGAAGACCGACTAGCGATGGTGTGTGAAATGCGCTTCGATAATCATGGAAGAATGAAAAAATATCGATTCTACAATGCTGCCATAAGATCACATGCACGTCTGACATATGAAGACGCTGCGATCTTAATCAGTTCAAATAAAAAACCTAAAAAGGTCAGTTCAGAGCTTAATGTGCTCTCGCTCTACGCTTTATACCAGTTGCTCAAGGCGCGCCGAGAAGAACGAGGTGCTCTTGACTTTGAAACACGAGAGCCGTATTTCATTTTTGATAAGCAGCGTAAGATCGAACGAATTGAATCGCGACAACGCAACGACGCGCATCGCATGATTGAAGAGTCGATGATCTCTGCGAACGTGGCTGCTGCTACCGAATTGATCAAAAATCAATGTACTGCACTGTTTAGAAATCACGATAGGCCGGATCCTGAGAAGCTCGAATCTTTACGTGAGTTCTTAGCAGGAATTGGCTTACAACTTGGCGGTGGGAATGAACCTTCGGCACTAGATTTTGCTCGTATTTTAGCCCGTGCTACAGATCGATCTGATCAACATTTAATCGAAATGATACTACTTCGCAGTCAGAAGCTCGCACAATATGAGCCCGAGAATGGTGGACATTTCGGGCTGGCGCTTGAGGCGTACGCACACTTCACCTCACCAATCCGACGCTATCCTGATTTGCTGGTGCATCGCGCGATCAAAGCGCGCATTGCGCGAAGGAAACAATCACCCGATTGTGCCACGGTAGTAATGGCCTTGGGCCAGCATTGCTCGATGACCGAACGCCGTGCGGAGGAAGCGACTCGAGATGTGATTGCTTGGCTGAAGTGCGAATACATGGAAGACAAAGTTGGTGAAAGGTTTAGTGGTGTCGTGAGCGGGGTGACTTCGTTTGGTGTTTTTATTCAGCTCAACGATATTTTTGTTGAAGGTTTGCTTCATGTGACAAGTTTGCCGCAGGATTATTACGAATTTGATCCCGCGCATCATTGTTTGCGAGGGCGGGCAAGCGGAAATCAGTTTAGCATTGGTCAGGTAATAGAGGTTGTGGTTGCTCGGGTCAGTCTAGATGATCGGAAGATAGATTTCTCCCTGAGTAAAAAGCCGTCACGTCGTAAGCGACGCAAGTAAATATGACGAGGCGGCAAATTTTAGCGTGGGGATTACACTCTGTGCGGGCGACAATAACCCACGCCGTTGGAGACGTACTGGAGCTTTGGTTAAAAGACGGCCAGTTGCTCGACGAGCTCGCGCAAGTAGAGGTACTGGCTGCGCAGGCTGGGGTGGTGGTTCAGCGAGTACCGTGGAAAACTCTCGAACGTTTGACCGAGGGAGCTGTGCATCAAGGAGTGGTAATACGACGGCGTCTCCCAGCTCAAATGGATATCGACGACTATGTCTGTCGCGTATTAAACGCTGAGTTTCACCCGTTACTCTTGATCCTTGATGAAATTCAGGATCCACAGAATTTTGGTGCTTGCCTTAGGGTAGCCGATGGAGCAGGAGCGGATGCGGTGCTCGTTGGGCGAAAAAATAATGCACCGATAACTGGGACTGTCGCGAAGGCAGCGAGTGGGGCACTGGATAGTGTTCCAATTATTGCAGTTTCGAATTTGGCTCGAGCGCTCGATAAATTACGCATCGCAGGTCTATGGTTGGTTGGTGCAGTGCATGACGCACCTACGACCGTGTTTGACTGTGACTTTAGAATGCCGCTAGGACTCATTGTCGGTAGTGAAAAAAAAGGGTTACGGAAGCTAACCCGCTCCAAATGCGATCACTTGGTAAGCATCCCTATGTCTGGTCGCATTCCAAGTTTGAATGTTGCAACCGCAACAGCGGTCATGCTGTTCGAGGCTCGCCGACAGTCGCGCGATTCAACGAATTAGAGTCAAGTGCAATCTCTCCAACGAACGTCACGCTTTTTGCAATGTGGCGGGTGTTTGCTTAGAATACGCGGCCTGGCCGATGGTCTGTATTTAATCCTTGGTTCACGAAGCCTATTAACTCCTTGCTTCACCGCGACTTGCGGGAAGCTTAATCCATAAGGGGAACTCTAGTGAGGCACTACGAAATTGTGTTTCTGGTCCACCCGGACCAGAGTGAGCAGGTCAATGCGATGATTGGGCGATACCGCTTAATCATCGAATCCAGTGGTGGAGCAATTCACCGTCTCGAAGACTGGGGTCGACGACAGTTGGCCTATCCAATCAATAAGGTCCACAAGGCGCATTACGTGCTCATGAATATTGAGTGTGGTGCTCCCGCATTAAACGAGCTGACTAGCGCTTTTCGGTTCAATGATGCAGTGATCCGGAATCTAGTCATGAAGCGTAACCAAGTCGAGCTAGAGCCATCGCCTATGGCAAAGGCTAAGGAGGAACAGGATGCTCGCGAAATGGAAAATAACGAGCGTCGCGAGCAGCAGACTGCTATTCGAGTCGAGAGTGAAAATATAACGAGTCAAGAAGAAGCGGATGAATCCATTGGTACGGATGAGGCAGAATCAAACTTAAACTCAAAAAATGACGCGTTGGAGGAAATAGATGGCGCGGTCGACGAGTTGGGGGAGGGAGAAGCTGCAGCAAAATCGCAGGAAACCGGAGAAAATGCAGAAGTC
>CAYFFH010000323.1:0-3703 GCA_964342175.1 uncultured Enterobacteriaceae bacterium
AGTATACGAGATGCTATCGATACGTGCTTGAGATTCCCAGCGGTTGACAAAATAGTTAGGCTTGTGTGAGTAGTGAAAACATCGAAACCAGTAAGTCCGATAGTGACACCGGTGAAGTGGTGAAAGTAGATTTTCAGATCTCGGCGGAGAACCATCGCCATTGGCGGGTTAGTTTCGATGGTGCGGTTGCGACCATAGCAATGGATGTATCTGAATCACACAGCCTTTTTCTCGGCTACGATTTGAAACTCAATACCTACGATCTTGGTGTCGATATCGAGTTCTATGACATCTTGCAACGATTACGGTTTGAACACCCGGAAGTAGGTGCGGTGATCATTACCTCGGCTAAGGATCGCATATTTTGCGCCGGTGCGAATATCAATATGTTGAGGCAATCAACCCATGCACATAAAGTCAATTTCTGTAAGTTTACAAACGAAACGCGTAACTCGATAGAAGACGCGACGGAATATTCTGGGATAACGTTTATTTGCGCCATCAACGGGTTGTGTGCTGGCGGCGGTTACGAACTTGCCCTTGCATGTGACTACATACTCATGCTCGATGACAGTGTAACCGCGGTTTCATTACCGGAGCTTCCTCTACTAGGTGTTCTACCTGGAACTGGGGGACTAACGAGACTCGTAGATAAGCGATTCGTTCGTCGTGACCTCGCAGATTCCTTCGTGTGTACCGAAGAAGGAGTTCGCGGCTCTCGAGCCGTTGACTGGAGGTTGGTTGATGAGATTGTTCCGCCTTCGAGATTTTCACAGGCTGTAAGTGAATACGCGCACGCGGCCGCCAACCGGACTGATCGGCCGTGCACTGAGTCTGGGGTCGAATTGACACCACTTTTTAGGATCATAGAGGTCGATGCTATTCGCTATAGATTTGTCGAAATAGAAATTGATCGAACCCAGCGCGTTGCGACGATCATTGTAACCGCGCCAGAAGAGATAGAGCCGCTTGATCTGGCTTCGATAAAAGCACTTGGTATCGACTTTTGGCCACTCGCGATAGCTCGCGAGCTGGATGACGCAATATTGCATCTAAGGACAAACGAGGATGCGATCGGCATTTGGTTACTCAAGACGCGTGGGGCCAGCATCTACGTTGAGAACATGGATAGGATCCTACTAGAGTATGCCGAGGATTGGTTTATACGCGAAGTATCACTCTTTCTAAAACGTGTCCTGAAACGTCTTGACGTGACATCTCGAACACTGATTGCTGCGGTAGGACCTGGGAGTTGTTTTACGGGAACCTTACTTGAATTGGCACTCGCATGTGATCAAATCTTTATGCTGCGCGGTAAGTATGAAGACGATCCGCGGCCACCACCGACAATTTGCCTGACTCCAGTGAATTTTGGATCTTATCCGATGGTGAATGGAATTACTCGGATTAAGAGCCGCTTTCTTAATCGACCACAGCACATGGAAGCGTTGCGCGCGAAAGTAGGACAAAGATTAAAGGCCACTGTTGCCGAGGACGTTGGGTTGGTGACTTTTACCCCTGATGACATTGACTGGGATGATGAAATTCGAATCGTGCTTGAATCACTTACAAGTTATTCATCAGATGCGCTAACCGGAATGGAAGCAAATCTACGTTTTGCTGGCCCAGAGACTATCGAGTCAAAAATATTCTCACGGTTAAGCGCGTGGCAAAATTGGATTTTTCAGCGGCCGAACGCGAGTGGTGAAGATGGTGCATTGGCGCGATATGGGACAGGCAAGCGGCCTAGCTACAGCAAGCAACGAATCTAATACGAAGGTTATCATATGGTTGCAAGTATCGACTACAACGAACTCATTCCAAACAATGTCGACCTTGCCTCCGATCGTCGCCTCCAACGCGCGCTTGCGTCTTGGCATCCGAAATTCATGCAATGGTGGTGTGCGCGCGGACCGGAATCTTTCCAGGATAAGGATGTCTACCTGCGCACTGCGATGAGTGTCGATAAGAAGGGTTGGGCGCATTTTAGTAAATTGAAAATGCCCGATTATCGTTGGGGGATATTCCTTGCAGAGTCGTCAGCAGAGAAAAAAATTACGTTTGGTGAGCATAAGGGTAAACCGGTATGGCAAAACGTTCCCGGCGAGTATCGTGCATCATTACGTCGCCTAATTGTCACTCAAGGCGACACTGAGCCCGCTTCAGTTGAGCAGCAACGTTTGTTGGCAGAAACCGCTCCGTCGTTGCTTGATATGCGGAATCTGTTTCAAGTGAATGTCGAGGAGGGTAGGCATCTTTGGGCCATGGTGTATTTACTTATGGCACACTTCGGCCGCGATGGCCGTGAAGAGGCTGAACAATTACTGATACGACAATCCGGTGACCCTGATAGACCGCGTATCCTTGGTGCGTTCAACGAGAAAACACCCAATTGGCTGGCATTTTTTATGTTTACGTTTTTTACTGATCGAGACGGAAAATATCAATTAGGCTCACTAGCCGAGAGTGCTTTTGACCCCTTAGCTCGCTCCGCTCAATTCATGTTGACGGAGGAAGCACACCATATGTATGTCGGTGAGACAGGAATTAGCCGCGTCGTGCAGCGATCTTGTGAGATCATGGTTGAAAACAAGACCGATAATGTACGAAGGTTTGGTGGGATAGACCTACCGACACTACAGAAATATATTAACTTTCATTTCAGCGTCTCTGAAGATCTTTTTGGTGCAGGTCAGTCTACTAATGCAGCTAACTATTTCACTTCAGGCTTGAAAGGACGATATCAGGAATCACGCCTTAAGGATGATCATAAGCTACACGATGAGTCCTATACGGTTATGCGGGTTGAAAATGGAAAGATCAAAAGCGTTGAAGTGTCAGCGTTGAGCGTGGTCAATGAAAGGCTACGCGACGATTACATCGCTGATTGCCAACGTGGAATCGATCGCTGGAACAAGATCATCCACGGTTGGGGACTCAGATTTTCATTTAAATTGCCCCATCGCGCATTTCATCGAAAGATCGGTGAGTTTGCAGAGGTGTATTCGACACCAGACGGACGCATTATTGATCGAGCCGAATGGGAGCAGCGGGCTAGTGAGTGGCTTCCTACTGAGGTTGATGAGGAATATATCGATTCACTAATGGTACAGGTTATCGAGCCAGGTGAGTATGCGCCGTGGATTGCGCCACCACGGATTGGCATTAATGGCCAGCCCGCCGATTTCGCCTATGTTGCGGTATAGATCACCACTGAGGTTTTTGAGCTTGGCCCATAGGGAAAGATGAGTAATGGGTATCATTATCGCGGTCGATAGAGAAGCAGGGATGCACGAACTGAAAGCAGAACGAGGGCTCAGTCTAATGGAGATACTACGTGATGCGGGGCTTTCTATAGAAGCGACGTGCGGGGGCCAATGTATTTGTTCGACCTGTCACGTGTATGTCGATCTTAAATGGATAACTAGTTTACCTTCATGTGGAGAGGCTGAGCGGGTACTAATTGAGGACTCAGGCCACTACCAAGACAACTCCAGGCTTAGTTGTCAGCTTGAGTATACGAACGAGATGGACGGTCTAATCCTACAGTTAGCGCCCGAGTAGCATGTTAGGTTGGACTAGATGAACTAGCTTGCGAGGCGTGAATCGGTCTCTGTCAGCTTGATACTGCGCCTGTGTATTTTTCGGTACTCAATCGCTTCATCTTTTCTTTTCAATCCCGCCAATGCAACTGCAGTATAAT
>CAYFFH010000324.1:0-3698 GCA_964342175.1 uncultured Enterobacteriaceae bacterium
AACAATCGACGTTTGGTTGTACAGGGTTTAATCCGAATCCGAGCAGGTCGGGCACAACCTGGCGTTGATGCGTTGCTGCGGGTTGCCGGCCGTGAGGCAAACCGACTTCGGTCCCTTGACCTCGCATTTGCGGTGGCGCCTCGCCTGAATGCTGCGGGACGCCTGGCAGACATGTCATTGGGGATCGAATGCTTGATCTGCGATAACGCGGCCGAGTGCGATCGGATTGCAATTGCACTCGATAATCTTAATCGTGAACGTCGAGAAATTGAGACAGAAATGAAGGCTCAGGCTCTTGCGAAGATCGATTGTATGGGGCTTAGCGACGAAGCAGATTTGCCACATGGGTTGTGCTTGCATGATGAGCTATGGCATCAAGGGGTAGTTGGAATAATCGCATCGCGACTAAAGGAACGCTATCACCGTCCAGTGATTGCATTCGCCACTACAGATAATGGCGAACTCAAAGGATCCGGGCGTTCGATCCCTGGAGTGCATTTGCGCGATGCTTTAGATGCGATCGCGGCCCAAAATCCCCGATTGTTAGAGAGATTTGGCGGACACGCGATGGCGGTTGGGTTGACACTAACTGCTTCTAAATTGGAACAATTTAGTTCGGCTTTCGATCGTGAAATTAAGCGGCAACTCGGAGGTATTGGCATCAGGTTAGAGATCATAACTGATGGTGCTCTTGATGCTGAAGATTTTAGCTTAGATCTTGCCGAGCAACTAGCCGACGCAGCGCCATGGGGTCAGCAATTCCCGGAACCGTTATTTGATGGCTCGTTTGTGATGCTCGAAAAATCAATCGTTGGCGAGACGCATCTACGCATGAAACTGCAGCCACTGGGAGAGCGTGTGACAATAGATGCCATCGCTTTCGGTGCTGCCGATGAGCCCTGGACACACTCAACAGATGTTATCCACGCCACCTATCGTTTGTCGATTAACGAATACCGTGGTACTCGCTTGCTGCAGGCGATCGTGGAGTACGCGTACGGGATTGACGTATAAACATATCCGATTGCGTCCCTTCTAAATAAGGATTGTATCGGGAATCAGGGAGCGGTTCCCTAGAACAGGTACAGCCGATACAATTCGACATGCAAAAAACCCGAGCGAGATTACCTATGGAACTCAACCCATTGCTACTCCGGATTCAAGATCTGCATGATCGCGCTCAGTCGCTAAGGGGGTATCTTTGACTTTGATCGGAAATCGGAGCGCCTAATAGAAGTTAATCGCGAGCTCGCAGATCCGCGAGTCTGGGACAAACCGGAACGTGCACAAGATCTCGGGCGAGAAAGGGTTGAACTTGAACGGATTGTCTCGACTCTAAATCGATTAGAGTTAGGTATGAGCGAAGCTTTTGAACTTGTGCGGCTTGCTGGGGCAGAAAATGACGCAGAGACAATCGCTGCGGTTGTTGATGATATAGACATCGCTGAGGCTGAACTTGAACCGCTCGAATTTAGGCGGATGTTTTCTAATGCGATGGACTCCGCTAACGCCTTTCTTGATGTTCAGGCAGGTTCGGGTGGTACCGAGGCGCAAGATTGGGCGGAAATGTTATTGCGGATGTATCTGCGCTGGGGTGAGAACCATAAATACCATACCGAGTTGATCGAAGTGTCACCCGGTGATATCGCCGGAATTAAGAGTGCGACGGTCCGGTTTGAAGGTGAATATTGCTTCGGTTGGTTACGGACTGAAACTGGGGTACACCGTTTGGTACGAAAATCACCGTTCGACTCAGGTAATCGACGCCATACGTCGTTTGCTTCTGTGTTTGTCTCACCGGAAGTTGATGACGACATTGAAATAGAGGTGAATCCAGCAGATTTACGCATCGACACATACCGTGCGAGCGGTGCCGGTGGTCAACATGTCAACAAGACAGATTCCGCCGTGCGCGTAACGCATAACCCAAGTGGGGTCGTGGTTCAGTGTCAAAACGAACGTTCACAGCATAAGAATAAAGAGCAGGCTATGAAATTATTGCGTGCGCGTCTCTATGAACAAGAAGTCCTCAAGCGAAATATTGAACAACAAGCGCTCGAGGAGTCCAAGGCAGATATAGGTTGGGGTAGTCAGATTCGATCCTACGTTCTTGATCAATCACGAATTAAAGATCTACGCACTTCCGTTGAAACGGGGAACACCCAAGCTGTATTAGACGGCGATTTGGATCAATTTATTGAGGCGAGTTTGAAGCAAGGGCTGTAGACTGATAGGGACTAAAGCCTTTCGATTCGCATTCGGATGACAACGACTTTTACGGCGGACCCGGACCATAAGCATGACGAAGCAGCGTGATACGACCACAGAAGATCAGCTCATCGCACAACGCAGGGCGAAGTTGGCGCTACTGAAAGAGGATGGACAGGCCTATCCTAATGACTTTCACCGCGACACGTTAACAGGTGAGTTGCATGAACGATTTCACGACACTACGGCCGCAGATTTGGTAGAGCAAAATGTGCGTGTTTCGGTTGCCGGGCGGATGATGACACAACGTGTGCAGGGTAAAACGTCGTTTGCAAATATCAGGGACATGTCAGGTCAGATCCAGCTTTTTGTGAAGCGCGATCATTTACCAGAGGATGTTTACCTTGAGTTTAAAAAATGGGATCTTGGTGACATCGTAGGCGCTAGCGGTGTTGTGTTTCGAACGAAGCGCGGCGAACTATCTCTTTTTGTTGATCATCTGCGTTTGCTTACCAAATCTTTGCGGCCACTGCCTGAGAAATTTCACGGACTGACAGATTTAGAAATACGTTACCGTCAACGTTACCTTGATCTGATCGTGAATGATGAGAGCCGTCGTGTTTTCGAAGTGCGATCAAATGTAATCGAGAGTATTCGTGGGTTTTTGCATCAGCAAGGCTTTATGGAAGTCGAAACGCCGATGATGCAAGTGATTCCTGGCGGCGCAACTGCGAGACCGTTTATTACACATCACAACGCTTTGGATATGCAGCTTTATCTTCGTGTTGCGCCGGAGCTCTATTTGAAGCGATTAGTTGTCGGAGGTCTGGAAAAGATTTTCGAGATCAATCGTAATTTTCGTAACGAGGGTCTATCTACTCGGCACAACCCGGAATTCACGATGCTTGAATTCTATGAAGCCTATGCGGACTACCAAGATTTAATGCGTCTAACCGAGAAATTGATGCAGCATGTCATTAATAATATTCTCGGATCTACCAGTGTTGTTTACCAGGGACAGACCCTAGAATTTTCGAGTCCCTTTAAAACAATGACACTGAAACAATCAATCGTCGCATTGAATGGCGGTGTTGCAAAGGATGAACTCGATGATTTAGATCGGGCACGGAATTTGGCGAGGCGCCTTGGCGTTCCTACTAAAGCAGAATATGGATTGGGCAAAGTCCAAACTGAGATATTCGAAAAAACTGTTGAATCTCAGCTAGTTCAACCGACCTTCATTACCGCATACCCAGCTGAGGTGTCGCCCCTAGCAAGACGCAACGATAGTGATAGTTTTGTAACCGATCGATTTGAGTTTTTCGCTGCGGGTCGAGAGATAGCTAACGGCTTCTCGGAACTCAATGATCCCGATGATCAGGCTAGCCGCTTCCGGGTACAGGCCGAGGCGATGGAGTCAGGAGACACTGAGGCAATGCATTACGACGCAGACTATATCTGCGCGCTGGAATACGGGATGCCACCGACCA
>CAYFFH010000325.1:0-3673 GCA_964342175.1 uncultured Enterobacteriaceae bacterium
GTGAATTAACCATCACAACCAACGGAAGTCAGTTACATCGACTCGCCAAGAAGGTTCGCGCCGCCGGCGTTCGACGCTTAAACATAAGCCTCGATTCCTTAGACGGCAACTTGTTTCGGCGGCTTACTCGCACAGGAGACTTGGACAAAGTATTGCAAGGTATCGACACCGCCTGTAGAGCTGGATTTGAGAAGATCAAAATCAACGCCGTGATCCTTAAGAATCGTAATCATCACGAAGTCCCCCAGTTAGTTGAGTTCGCGAGTGGGCGTGGAATGGATATTTCATTTATCGAGGAAATGCCGCTAGGCATGATTGGAGACCACGATCGAGCGGAGGCGTACTATAGTAGCGATGAGATACGTAGCGATTTAGAAAAACGATACACCTTAATACCGACTAGTGAGACAACCGGGGGTCCGTCACGCTATTTCGAGATAGCAAAGACCGGCACTAAAGTCGGTTTTATTTCTCCGCACAGTCATAATTTCTGCGACACTTGCAATCGTGTGCGTCTAACGGCAGAAGGCCGTCTATTGTTGTGTCTTGGCCAAGAGCACTCCATTGATCTGCGTCATGTGATACGTTCCTTCCCGAATAACCGGGGTAGGTTAAAAGATGCAATCAGAAAATCAATGTCGATCAAACCACGGGGGCATGATTTCGATCTAACGGAAAAACCGGTCATTTTTCGTCACATGAGTGCTACTGGAGGATAAAAACCCCGCAAGTATTTTTCAGTTGCATCCCTAGAATGACTGACGGACACAACATGAGATTTAGGAACCTACTCGTGAAAACCTGCCTGTGTACTGTACAAAGTTCTGGCGTGGAAAAATTCTGATCAGTCCGATAAAACTGTATTGGTATGAAAACTGTCGACATAACGGGCGTAATTCTTACCGGAGGCCGAGGATCACGGCTAGGAGGAAAAGACAAAGGATTGGTAGAAATTGCCGAACAACCTTTAATTCAACATGTTATAGATAGATTTAGGCCTCAGGTTAACGACTTATTTATCAACGCCAATAGAAATATCAGCCGCTATCGCGCGCTAGGTTACCCCGTGATTCCCGACGTTATAGAGAACTTCGCCGGACCGTTAGCTGGAATCGCTGCTGTACTTGAAAGCTGCAATTCCCCCTACATGGCTATTTGCCCATGCGATTCACCGTTTTTGCCATTGGACCTTGTCGAAAAACTAGCCAGCCCCGTGGTGCACTCTGAGGCCACTGTCAGCGTGGTAATCGGTGGCGGGCGGCCACAACCTGTCTTCGCTATCATCTCGAGGCAACTTCAGGATTCCCTGACGGATTATTTAGCTGGCGGCGGAAGAAAGATTATGAGCTGGTACCGGCAACAAAAGCTTGTAGAAGTCGATTTTGGTCCGGATGCGTTACCGTTCGCAAACATCAACTCTCCCGACGAACTTGCCGATGCGGCTTTAGGCTTATCAACGTCGTGAAGACTTTTCTCTATCGCGGAGTACCTGTAATCGGATTCGCTTCATTCAGCGGAGGTGGGAAAACGCATCTTATGCGACAACTAATTCCGCGTTTAAGCACTCGCGGGATACGAACTGCAATTGTAAAACACGCGCACCATGATTTTGATATTGATTATCCAGGTAAGGATAGCTACGAATTACGTAAAGCGGGCGCAAACCAAGTCTTAGTTGGCTCAAACCAGCGTTGGGCAATGATCGTCGAGAAGGCTAAATCAAGCGAACCTTTGCTGGTCGACTTCCTTAAACGTCTGCTAACTGTAGATATAGAATTAGTGCTTGTTGAAGGTTTCCGTGACGGAGATTTTCCTAAAATTGAGATCCATCGGAATAAGCTTGGACGAAATCTGTTCTATCCAAATGACGAATTTATTATTGCCATCATAAGCGATAATGTTGCGATGCATGAAAACCGCCTCCCGACGTTCGATATCGACGATGTTGATTCGATCACGGACTTCCTCATTCAATACTGTGCGACTGCAATAGATATGTCTGGGCGTGCCGACATACCTCAACCACAATCGCCGTAATCAAAATCACACAGAGATTAGTTAAAATGGGTAAAGACCGGCTCGTAATACAACCAAATTGTGAGGATGACTATGACACAGGTTCGTTGACCTGCGAGGTCGCGCTCCGCCGCATATTGGGCGCCGTACGCGGCGTCTCGGACATAGAAAGCGTGCCACTCCGCGAAGCATTGGGCCGCGTCGTAGCAACACCTGTGGTTTCCCCAATCAACGTTCCGTCACATACAAATTCTGCAATGGATGGGTATGCCGTCCGCAGCCAAGACGTCCCCGAAAGCGGGTCGATACAACTTAAAGTAATAGGTACCGCATTTGCGGGCACCCCATACCAGGGGCTTCTCGGTAAAAATGAGGCGATCCGCGTGATGACCGGCGCTGTCATTCCGCCAGAGGCAAATATCGTCATTATGCAAGAGCAAGTAGAAGTTGATGATGATGGTTCCATAAGGATAGACAATCGGCATAGGGCCGGCCAAAACGTCCGTGCCGCAGGTGAAGATATAGGTGTCGGAACACAAGTCTTACATCGCGGACACCTCATCACTCCAGCGGATCTCGGCCTCGTCGCATCGATTGGTCTTGCGAAAATAGACATCTTTCGCAGAATACGCGTCGCGTTCTTTTCGACTGGGGATGAATTACGCGGAGTCGGTGAAAAACTCGAATCTGGTCAGATATATGACAGTAACCGTTACACGCTATTTGGTATGCTCACCCGACTGGGTGTTGAAGTAATTGATATGGGTGTCGTGAAAGACAATAGAGAGGCCGTCCGCCACAAACTCATCGATGCCGCGAAAACTGCCGATCTGGTTATTAGTTCTGGTGGGGTGTCAGTAGGAGAAGCAGACTACATTAAGGAAGTGTTGCGAGAGATCGGGGAGGTTCGCTTCTGGAAAGTCGCGATGAAACCAGGTCGGCCTCTTGCATTCGGGGCCATCAATGGGTCAGTATTTTTTGGCCTTCCTGGCAACCCCGTATCAGTAATGGTTACATTCTATCAATTCGTACAACCATGTATTTTAAAAATCATGGGTGGACAGTCCCGACCAGAAACTTTACTCAAGGCACAAACACAGAACATGCTTAAAAAACGTCCAGGGCGTGTAGAATACCAGCGAGGAATTGTAAGTCGCAACGACGCCGGTGAATTGGTGGTGCACACGAGAGACGATCAAGGATCTGGGATCCTAAGTTCTATGTCCACTGCAAATTGCTTTGTCATTCTACCGATGGATAGCGATCGAATAGAGAGCGGGTCTTTAGTAGACATCCAACCATTTTTCGGAATCGTCTAAATAAAATTCTGATCAATTGTCCCTGGATGCTATATCTGCAGCATTTGCCGTCGACCCATCCGAGTTTTTCGAGACCCAGCGTTGGCCGCGATCTAGAGTTTCTTTTTTCCAAAATGGAGCATGCGATTTTAGCTCTTCCATCACGTGGCGACTGGCTTCAAAAGCAGCGGCGCGATGCCCTGACCAAACGGCAACAAGCACAATTGGTTCTCCAGGCAAAAGATCTCCGACACGATGAACAACTAGGATTTCGACAAGTTCCCAGCGCTGATTTGCCTCGTGACAAATTTCTTCCAGATACCTTTCGGTCATTCCAGGATAGTGTTCCAAGGTCATTC
>CAYFFH010000326.1:0-3667 GCA_964342175.1 uncultured Enterobacteriaceae bacterium
CCCGGTCTCCAGGCGAGGGATCGGTCTGGCGTATGGGTAGACGTGCCTGTCATCGAAAATGCTTTCGTAATCAATATCGGTGATCTCATTATGCGCTGGACCAACGATCGCTGGATGTCGACCCGTCATCGCGTGATCGCGCCGGCGCTAGACTCCGAGGCGAATGATCGACGGCTGTCGCTGATCTATTTTTTCGAGAGCAACTACGACGCAGTGATTGAGTGCCTCCCTACCTGTAAGAGCGAGGATAACCCGGCCAAGTATCCGCCAATCACGGCGGCCGACTACATTCTTGAAAAGTATACCAAGCAGACCCGTTTCGAGAAGTGGTCGGACGAAACGGCGGCGCAGTTCGGCACCCAGGATACCGAATCCCGCTTCGGCGGCGCCGGTTGATCCGAGGTCCTGTGTAAGTCCAACTTGTCTAGGAGCGAACAATGCTGAATCTCGAACAGCGTTTCAAACGCCATAAGCTGGCGTTCCTGCCGTCACCGATACAGCAGCTGGGACGGCTGTCCGAGGAACTCGGTGTCGAAGTCTGGGCCAAGCGGGATGATATCTCATCGGGTCTAGCTTACGGCGGCAACAAAGTACGCAAGCTAGAATGGCTGCTTCCCGATGCCATTTCTCAGGGTTGTGACACGCTTGTGTCGATCGGCGGCGTCCAATCCAACCATACCCGCCAAGTTGCAGCGGTAGCGGCCGCAGCCGGAATGAAATGCAAACTGGTGCAGGAAACCTGGGCGCCCTGGAAAGATGACGTCTACGACAAAGTCGGGAATATCCTTCTGTCCCGCATCATGGGTGCTGAAACCCTACTAGAGGGCGAAGGATACTCAACGGCAGAGAAAGAAACCTGGAAGCGGGCGCTGGACGCGGTACGAGCTGAGGGCGGCACGCCTTATGCTATCCCGGCCGGCGCCTCCGATCACCGACTAGGGGGCCTCGGGTATGCAAATTTCGCAGACGAAGTCGCGCATCAGGAAGAAGAGTTGGGTGTTTTCTTCGACATCGTAATCGTCGCGACCTGTACCGGATCCACTCAGGCCGGCATGGTAGTCGGCTTCAAAGCGCAAGAGCGGGAGCGCCGCGTGATCGGAATCGATACGTCCGCCATACCTGAGATGACTCGAGTCGCGGTAACCAAAATTGCTCGCAATACCGCCGAACTAGTTGAACTCGACAAGCCAATCAGCGAAGAGGATGTAATCATCGAAGACCGCTTTATGGGTCCAGCCTATGGTATACCAGACGAGGTCACAATCGCCGCAATCCAAACGGCCGCGCGACTCGAAGGCATGCTCACCGATCCCGTTTATGAAGGAAAATCCATGGCGGGGCTGATTGGCATGGCAAAAGCTGGCGAATTCGACAAGGGTTCAAAAGTTCTATATGCACACCTCGGCGGTTCGCCCGCACTCGACGCCTATCACACGGCGTTCAAGTAACGCGAACCTTTTAGCACGGGTGCCACAGTTAGCGGTGTCCGCAAAAATCTACTTCTTCCAGCCGTCAACGTCCCACTCGCCGCCGAGGATCCGGTTGATACGGATACAGTTACCTTCTGGATCGAGGATTACTGCCTGATACCAATTGTAGTAGGTCTTGTACGGCTCCTTGATCAGGGTTGCACCCCGGCGTTTCGCCTTCGCCACGAGTTCGTCTACTTTTTTCTTTGAATTAACCTCTAAGTTCAGTAGGAATTTAACTCCGTCTTGATTGGCATGATCGCCTAAGCCCAAAAGTTCGTAGGCCTCCAAAGAATTGAATCCGATAAAAGATTTCGAGGTGCGCACGCCCCTGAATATCCCCGTGCGTAATGTTTTGTCTTCTTCGTACCCGAAAACATCCATGTAAAATTTTGACAGCTTTTTAATGTCTTTCGTGAAAATATTTATGTATGAGAGTTTGGTCATCGATCATTCCCCTGGAACAGCTGAACCACCGTAACGAACGGTGACGAATACGTTCTATCCGCGGCGGCCCCACCCACCAGCAGCAGTCTCCAATGCTGAGGCCGAAACCCATAAGGTCAAGGTGCTTTAATCTTAGTCAACCACGGCCGGCAACCCGTCATGTCAACGGTCGGCGTGCGGCTGGATGTTCTCGAGGTACTCCAGCACCCGTTCGAGCGACTCGACGTCGCCAAACTTGGAATCGATATCGAACAGGTTCCACTCGGTCACACCGGGCACACGATCACCCACACCCTCGCGAACGATGATCGGCCGAAACCCTTCTGCGATCGTGTCCTCAGCACTGTGGCGCACGCAACCCGCCATGGTAACGCCAGTCATAATCACGGTGTCCACCCCCTGGGCACGAAGGTAGCCGGCCAAGTACGTACCATGGTATGCACTAGCACGCTTCTTCACGATAACTTGCTCTCCACGTTCGGGCACGGGTGCAACACGGTCATCGATCTCGGTATCGGGTGACCCTTCCTGCAGCGTTTCCGCTGGGATCTTGAGACCCCACAATCCTGCGTCGGAGCGTGGCCCCGTCGGATCCTGGAATGCAGTCGAAGTAAAGATGATGGGAATATTCTTTCGGCGCGCGGCTTCCAGCAGCTTCTGGTTCGCTGGAATGATTACATCCATTCCCTCGCAGCTGAAGTTATGACCTGGCATCGTCCAGGCTTTCGCTAGGTCAATTATCAGAAGAGCCGGCCGTTCGCCGAATCCGATCCGGCGCTGGAATCCGCGCGTCTGGTAGACCTCAGAGTCAGCGGCGAAGATAGTCTCCAGCGCCTGGTGCACTTCTTCCTTTGTTGGACTGGCCATCGTGTTCTCCCTTCTCGAATCGGAATCGTCGGACCCGCCTTTAGAACCACCGGACCCGCGCGTAAGAATATCGGAATTTGTTCAGCCTTGCGAACCATTCGACGAATCAGAAATCGGTGGCCCATTACATTACATCTGGACGCAGCACTTTTTCTTCTTAACTTAACCGATTACTGGCCGAATGAAAAAATAGATGTGTATACAATCGAAAAGCTCGAAAAAGCTCATTAGTCAAGCAAAAAGTCGATCTTAATGTCACGATTGACTTGGAATGCATCCTGACGAGGAATCTTAACGACCACCCGTGAGATTCGAAGAACTGAACATCCTTCTAACTTTAGCTAACGGTAAAATAGGATGACTAGTCTTCAGGGCGTGTGCAACCGTGCTCTTCTGATTAATCGTATCGATCGCAATAGAACCTTTCCACTTACTGACCGTCTCATGCAACTCTGGTTGACTCTCTGCGGGATCAGTCCAGTCGTAGATCGAGAAAATTATCTTCCAAAGGTGTCCCTCACGATTCGCAATAAGAGATAGCCTCACATGAAAATTCTGCTTGTCGACGAATAATATCCGGAAAGAATACGGGTGGCCATTCCAAATTGGAGTCGCCTCGAGCACATAGCAGTCGCGTAGTTGCCAACGATCGTATGGAAGATTACTCATTGGGCCGAAGAATTTCACAACATCGTGTTTCACATCCGCAACCGCGAGGATCGATTTTTCGCCAAGTAAGTTCCACTTGTAATCAAGCACTCTCCCCGAAAAACCCTCAAAGTCATCCAATGTCATTTCGGAACCGAGCCAGCTATCGGCACGCTCTCGTGACGACAATCTGCGGACACGGCGCTCGGTGGGTAAATAGGAGATTACTTGGTCAG
>CAYFFH010000327.1:0-3666 GCA_964342175.1 uncultured Enterobacteriaceae bacterium
TCCGAATTGAGTGAATAGAGCAAGTTCTGTTCGTTATCTACCAGAACAATATTCCCTTTTAAATCAATAGCGGTGGAGACACCCACTACGGGATTTCCCCAATTGATGGCGCTAGTATTTGATATATGTGACGGACCGGCGTAGATACCTTCTGGGTTTACTGAAAATAACCCCATGTAATCAACTGAATCAGAACAAGCCAAATGCGCCTGTCTTTCACCTGAACTATCCAAAATGTAAATCCACCCTCTGTTATTGCGAGGGCACGCTAATCCATTCAGAATAGAAATAATAGTGTTGCCGTGATGATCTAGCGTCAGCGAGTTGTTGATGTTATCCGTATAGGAAATCTGGGTGTATATTTTTGGTCTCCCTGCATAATCAAAACCCATAAGAATTGCATCTTTCACAACTATTTCGACATGAGAATTTCGTTGATATAGGAGGTGATCATCTGTCTCGATTACATAGATGATGCCCGTCTTACTGATGATTGGACTTGACACTTCCGACGTAGTTCTCACATGCCATAGTAATTCAGCCGAATCCTGTATGTGATAGGGTGTGAGATTTCTATTCTGATTAGTACCACCTAATTTGGGCCATGGATGGGTTTCTGTGGGGTATGGATTTTTGTACTTGATATGAGGCTTTTCAGGTAATAAATCATCTGAACCAATTTGAGTTGGCAGTGGTGTGACATGTGGGTCTATATCCAATAGAGTTAGTGTTTTATCTGGAATTGGAGTAGTCTGGGGAATAGCAGCCAATTTAGATTTGACTAGCTTGTCTATACCGTGGTTCCTCTGACGCCAGGTGGCCTCCACTGTTGCTGATATTTGAAGTTCTTTGGCAACCGTTGCTTCGATAATTTCCTCAGGAGATCGATCTGTATCGTTAGAGCAACCTGAAAATACCATCAAACTAATGATTGATATAATTCCAACTATTAGTATGTGTCTTGCCATGTTGTTGTTCCTTAATAGAGTTCGCTTGATAATCGGATAGAATTGTTTCAATCCAAGAAACTGTTTGAAGACAGATTTTGTCTAATAATCCATTTTCTGTGATACGTTTTTTTGTATCAGTAATCTGTTTACTTGGGCCACTCCATTGATTTTTATAGTTAGTTCTTTCCCTACTCGTGTGTGTCCGGACGAGTCGCATATTGGAATAGTCAAACCGTAGCTGGTAAATAACCCCTCTTTTTCTGCAAGTTTCTCTTGCCCTAGCCAAGCTGACACTGTGACCACTTCATTCTTGCTGAGAGCCCCATACATTGAGAAGGCGGCATTGAGTTCTGACGGTGAGCATTTTTGAGGGCCAGGAGTAGAAGTAGGTTTATTCGGAGCAGACATTCGTTTTACGTCTTCAGACCCGGGTTCTGCGTTCAGGTATGGATCAAATATCAATCGTCCGAGAGACGGTTGATCGTTTTTATCGTATAACATGACTCCAATTGTTCTAGAATCTATAGTGCCCCACCAGTTATCTGTCAGATCAATATCAGCGCTTGCACCATTTCCAACAGACTGGGAATGCATATCGATAAACGCATTCTGTTTTATTCTTGAATATATACCTTTATCCTTGTACTTTTGGGAATTTGCAAAAGTAATTTGGTGGGTTTGGGATCCTACTTCCTGCGAATTTCTACCGCTATAAAAGGTATTCCCCCAAACCACTGCAGAGGCGTACTGCACTCTGAATGGTCCTCGGAATACGTTGTCAGTTATTCTGTGTGGTATATATTTACCGAAGTCGTCTTTGCGATAGCTGGACTCAATACTTACATCCCCAGCTATTTCGTTATTTTTAATATCTACAACTCCACTTTGTGCCTGAATATTTGCGTTTGAACCTAAGGTGTTATGTTCAATAACAGCGTCACTATACCGTGGATAAATCCTACCCTTTGGAAGAGTACAGTTGTCTATCTTGATGCCAGTATTACCAATTTCGATATCCACATAAGTTTGATCATCAAATAGAACATAAGAAAAATGATTTCCTCGATTCTTTGTTTCATCCCAGTCCGTGCTAGTTTCTTTAAACTTTATGCTGAGTCGGAACGAATCGTGCGTCCGTGCTTCGTAATACACGTGGCGCCCATTGATTCTAATTGGTAAATCTTCATTCCCTATTAATCGTAAAGCGCCGTACACTGTGATACCGTGATCTTGCGTGCTGAGAGTTACTCCTGGCCTAATGGTTAAGGTTACTCCCTTCGCGATACTGACATCGGAATCTAAGAGGTATGGAGACAATTCTCTACTTAGGACGGTATCCTCAGTGACCCATCCAGATAAAGGAGTGTGATACGGCACGGGAATCGGAATTGGGGTAGGAGGCGATATTGTAGGGGTTAGGGAAATGGTTTTTGTTGAAACAGAATTGGGCGTAGGGGGAGGTCTGAAAGTCGATGTGGGGTGGGGTGCAGTAGCAGTCGGAGTGGGATAAATCATTCCGTAGACTATCGCCTCTGCTGTTGCGTTCATAGACAAGTCTTGTAATCTCTTAGATATTATGGCTTCTTCTTGTATTCTAGTGGTTAAGCTCTCTAGGGCTTTTGTCACATCGGAGTATTCGTTGTTAGAACATGCTACTGATATTCCCACTAAAAATAGTAATGAAATTATTGAGAGAAATCTTATCCTGGTCAAAGCACTTCCAATATAGGTGAACGTCCATGGGCCAATGAATCGCCTGTACCGTAGAGAGTGATACTGTATTTTCGATTGAAGCAATCTCATGAAAACCCCGTTAAAACGCCCTTATGATTATTGAAAATACGATTATTTCACCGGGTGTCTCTCCCTCGCTTCGTTCCTTGCTTCTTGAGTTAAACTTCTTCTGCAGTTCATCGGGGCTAATACATGATATATTTACCGACTTCAAATAATCAGTTACGAATGGTATGTAATGAGTGACTAAGTGATTTCTGTAGCCATCATGTAGCTGTACACAACCTTGCAAAAAATATATATCTTCTGATAAAAGTTCGCCAATGATAGCGCTAGCCTTGCTGTGGTCGTATTCTTGGACTAGATTATCTAGAGGGTTGCCAGTAGCCTCATATATGGTGTTTCGAAATCCTTGTCTGACAGTGTCTTCAGGATATTTTGGTTGCTCATGATCTTTTAAGAAGTATATTTCCGACCCCATACCATCCTCGTCTATAGCTAACGATAATGCTTTGCGCAGATCACCATTGGGATCGTTTTCGTCGCTGATGCCCCTTAAATACCAGCCGGCCACTATATTTACGGGATAGTTAAGATCAGGTGTGTTCGTGGGGATGGCCGTCGGCGTGGGTCTAGGCGTAGGTTCAGGAGTGGAGGGTAGTTCAACCTTTAATCGAGCTTCTACTGTGGCTGTGATTCCTGGTTGGCTTAAAGAAGGTGCCGCTGTGCAGGATATTGTAAGAACGATGATTACGGTAGATGCTGATTTAAGTGCAAATGACATAACCTCACCACTTGAATATGGTAGCCATGTGTTCATATGTAATCTGACGATTGTTAATATACCCTATGTTCTGCTGACAGGATATTTAATTTTTCCCGATAGGGCAATAGTCTCCCCGAAATGCGGACATTTCTGCTAATTGACCCAAAAAGAAAGACCCCCAGATATTACATTTGGGGGTTATTTCGTGCTTAAAAG
>CAYFFH010000328.1:0-3631 GCA_964342175.1 uncultured Enterobacteriaceae bacterium
TCATTACCCGTGCCACCGTTGAGCGTGTCCGCCCCGGCACCACCGGTGAGGGCGTCATCACCCGCACCACCGGTGAGGATATCGTCTCCGGAGTTTCCATGAATGACATCATCACCCCCAAGACCGTTAATGGTGTCGTCACCCCGCCACCCGTACACTGTGTCATTACCGCTTGTTACTTTTTGAAATTCGGCAACAATGCCGTCCATGAAATCGTCAACATCGACACGTTTATAATTTTTGTTAGTGTTGGAAACGTTATCATTTTCATCATCGCCGTCGTAAATTGTCGCGGCGGTTTCACGCATAATTGTCCGCACAGTAGCGACAGACAGTTTGCCACCAGAAATTTCAATTGCCAGATCTTGGCCTAAAGCAACTATTCCAGATATATGCGGCGCTGCCTGACTGGTTCCAGCTTGGGTTGTGGTGCCACCATACCAGTTGGCGCCCGTAATCATTGCGCCAGGAGCAAATATGTCGACAAGAGATTCACTCCGTTGGGAAAATGAAGTTATTCTGTCTGCGCCGGTAGTATAGTCTATAGCCCCATTACCATAAGTTTTAGCCCCGACATTAGTGTCGTAAACAGCTCCTACAGCCCATGAATAGGGGTCGGAGGCTGGGCTACTAACGCCCTCTTCTTGATATTTGTAATAATCGTTACCTGCAGCTGATACGACCGCGGCGCCCTGATCGTAAATAGATTTAATCTTTGTGGAAAACACACTTGCAGACGAATGGTTATTTGAGTAACCAAGCGACATGTTCACCGAAACAATGTTGTAATTACTAATATTATCACTAACCCACTGAAGTGCTTCTAAAATATCGGCAGTTGTTCCATTGCCCTGTGCGTTTAAAACTCTAAGGGAAATTATGTCACAGCCGGGCGCCATCCCCCCGTAGGTGCTGTCTTGTGAACCCACGATACTTGCGACATGGCTGCCGTGATTGTTGTAATCCTGACCCCAGTTATCATTGTATACGTAGTCGTACTGGTAAACTATTCGATCACAAATTCCGTTATTGTCGGCATCTGGGCCAAAAAAACTGTGATTAAGATCGATGCCCGAGTCGATTACGACAACCGAAGTGCCACCCCCATCAATACCCGTATAAAGGGAGTTGCTAGCAAAGTTATTGTAGTCAATTAGTTGCTTAGACTGAATTGTCATAGACTGTTAATATTTATAGTTACCAGAGCTGTCGTCCCTTGCCGGGGTATCCGCATAGCAAAAGCCGGAGATATCTTGGGTACCGCGCCCGGTGATGATGGTGTCGCTGTGGAAAATTCTCTGTCAGCGATCAGCCGGCTGAATGAAACACCGCCATCCACAATCTTGTGTGCTTTATGCCCGTCAATCGAAACCAGCGCCATTTCTATTTGTTGGGGCCGGTCAAAGCTCTCCATTACCGTGCCACCCTTGTTTATAAGTGCGTCTACAGTCGCGGTCCCAAGTTCGCCAGGATTGGTTGGAAAACTGGAACTCATGGAATTTGAAGACCACACCTTGCCGTAAACAATCCCATCAATGATTTGATTGCCGCTATCGGAAACGGTTTTTGTTCCTGCCAGGGAGGCGGAGAGGGTTGAAGAGTTTGCGGACGTCAAATATGTTGTGGTCCCCAATTCGATAGACGGGAGATCTTCAGGATTGTCGCCCCAAAATGGATGTAAATTTACCCCAACACCTGAACAGATCGAGCACATAAGTGGCCCTCGCTTAAAAAAATAATTTTAAACTCTGCGCTACAACACTCTTTTCTTGTTATTGAATCATTTTCTAAAAACCATCGAGAAGGATACAGAAGAATTTAGGGTCTACCTAACATTTTATTTAGGGGTTTTACTACGAGAACCGGTCCAGTCCGTTAGCACTGTACAACGTCCCCGTATCTGGGTTTTCATCCATTGTTAGGTGAGGGTGCTCCGGTTTATGAGAAATCAAAATCGTCGTTATGAAAGTTACTGGAATCAACGCCAATAAGGGTCACACTGTCACCGCCGCCAAGATCAATCACGGTATTGCCGCCGGACGTGGTACTGGCAGACACCACCGCCGCAAGGTTGGTCATACTTGAGAGGGAACTCAAATCCAGCACGTCATCGCTACCAGAACCCACGGCAAAGTCATTAATCGTGTCGTCCCCCGAACCGGAGGCAAACACAAACAAATCGTCTCCATTACCGGAACGAGGTTATTACTGGGCCAATCGGGAGGAGGGGGACACCCCTTTAGATGACCAGATAGCTATTACCTCTGACCGAACTAAAACTCGGGTACCAACTTCCGTTTGACGGCTCTGCGCGTGGTGGTAACCGGATTATGCTCAATCCCGAATTCCGAAATCTGTCCTCGCTATCTGAAACGGTATTCAATAAATACGCCTCATAACCTGGGGGTCGGAGGGTCAAACCATCCCCCAAACAAATTGACCTTGTATATCAATATTTTAGTGGGTGATTTTTACCTAAAAGTGCCTGAAAAAAGTAATACCCATCGGTAGACTAGTATTACCCAACGGTCTGGGATTTAACTGCGTTAAATTTTTGAACTATAGTCAGTTGACGGAAGGTGAGAATTTCGCCGCCGAAAATAAGACACGGAGAATGTGATGAGGGACAAGATGGCGAAGTTTCAAGTCGGCGAACTGATACATCACAAGCGGTTCGATTATCGTGGGGTCGTGGTTGATGTTGATGCGAGCTTCTCTGGTACGGAGGAATGGTACGACACCATGGCGCGTTCTAGCCCGCCCAAGGATGAGCCGTGGTATCACGTGCTGGTCCACCGGGCGGAACACTCGACCTATGTCGCAGAGAAAAACCTAGAACCCGACCAGACGGGGGAACCGGTAGCCCATCCATTCCTCAATCAATTCTTCGACGAATTGCGAGATGGCGTTTATGTTAGTCTCTACGCCTCCCACTAACCTCGTGTGGCGCCAGATTTGTGGACCTAAAACACGCTCCTGAATAGGTGTTGGGCTATTATTCAATTGCGTTTAAAATTAAACTACTTGAATACAAATGTGGGCCAACAGCAACCCGTCAAAGCCCAAGTCGGGGACTGGCGGTTCCGTTTCTGACCGTATTGGAGACTGAAAATGTCTGTCGCACTACCTAAAAAATTCGAAAGCATCGTGGTAAATGCCGCCGACGAATGGCTAGAAACTCGTGGAATGACACGGGAGCAACTTCGCTCTTTCATTGAAAAGCGGGTAATTCGGGATAACGAGCTATCGCCAAAACAGGGTGATGATGCTCCGGACACCGAACTCGAAATCCTCAATGGCAATGGTACCCGATCCGGCGAAACGGTGAAGCTTTCTTCCTATTTCGGAAAACCGGTTGGCCTTATTTTTGGATCCTATACATGACCACCATTTCGGGACGGGGCCGTGCGCCTTGACGAGCTCTCAAAAGATCTTGGGAACGACGTTCAATTCCTTGGAATTTATATACGAGAGGCACACGCGGAAGGTGAAGACCAAGTTCCCAGAAACCTGCAGGAGGACGTGGTATTTAGTCAGCCCGAAACGGAAGACGAACGCGCTGAGATCGCTGCCGCCTGTATGCTTCGGTATAACTTTTCGTTTCCGATGCTGCTTGATGGAATGGACAACG
>CAYFFH010000329.1:0-3583 GCA_964342175.1 uncultured Enterobacteriaceae bacterium
TGTGTGACCCTATGGCGAGCACACTTCAACAAGCCAATTGCTTAACCTCACTAGGTCGATTTCCGCACGAGGCCGCAGCTTTCGATGCGACAACGGGCACGACCTACCTAACTGAAGACACTACTGACAGCGTCATCTACAAGCATGTCCCTACAAACCCTACTACACCCTTTTCAGATGGTACGTTACTGGCCTTAAAAATTGAGGATACCGACCGTGCTTATTTGTCTACAAATCGGCAAGTTGGAGACAAGTTGAACGTCGACTGGGTTCAGGTCGATGACCCTCAGGCCCAGTCCATACCAACGCGTCACCAAGCTCAGGCTAAGGGTGCGGCAATACTGTCACGCGGTGAAGGAATGTGGTCCGACTCAAGCAGCGTCTTCATTACATCTACGGATGGTGGCCCGATACAGCGGGGACAAATTTATCAACTCAAAATTGCTAGGCCAGGAAAAAAAGATCAATTAAGACTTGTTGCCCAGGCAGAAGAAGAACATTCTATGGCGAATCCTGACAATATCACCATTGGACCCGAGGGAAGTATCTACATCGCAGAAGATGGAAGTGGGCCTAACCTAATTTGGAGATTAGAGTCTAATGGCGACATGAATCCTGTTGCACGAAATGCAATAAACGGTGGAACCAGCGAATTTGCTGGACTATGTTTCTCACCCGACGGGAGTTGGTTGTTTGCCAATCTACAGAAAGAGGGGTTGACCCTCGCAATTCAAGGACCTTTTAATGCCTAGAACTCCAACAATCTTGTTCAACTTTCCCGGTCTTTAACCCACATTTACCTTGTAACCGTGTAGACCACAATTGCTCCACTATGGGACTCGTAATAAATACTTCCAATGAATGCAACTAGCAGTTGTCCAGATTTTTTGTCGTAGAAAAGTCCATACCGTGCTCCCGGAACACCATCTGGATGGATCAATAAAAAATGGGTTGTACTGCCCACGTGTATCAATCATCAGAAGACGATTTTGGTCACCCCGCAAACCAACAACGTTGGGCTTAGGTAAAACTACGATTAAATCGTTTCATCTAACATCAATAACGAATCTGCAATTATTTGCGCACCTTTCGCGAGAGACTCGGGGCTGGCATACTCTTTCTCGTTGTGACTAATGCCTTTGTGACATGGTACGAAGACCATGCCGCTGGGGCAGAAAGAATTCATATAGCGAGCGTCATGACCTGCGCCGGACGGAAGGTATTTGAAAGAGTAAGCTCTCCGCTTTGCACATTCTTCAACAACTTTTTGCACCATACCCTCAAACGATATTGGTAGCGCGCTCCGAGTCTCCAATACCTCAGTGCTGCACCTTAACGCCGCCTTCTTACACACTTCTGCAACTTGGTCTCCTAATGTTTGCAATACCTCAGTATCGGGATGACGAAAATCGATCGTAAACAGGACTCGTCCGGGTACAACTGCCAACGAACCTGGGGATACCTCAAAACGGCCGATTGTAAATCGCACTTGATCCTCTGGATCATAGAAAACCTCTCGCAATGCGTTGATGATGCCGATCGCATCCATAAAAGCATCCTGACGATTTATCTCCGGCGTCGTACCAGCATGGGCCTCCTCTCCAATAACCTGTATCTCAAACTTTCGCGTTCCCTGAATTCCGGTAACTATTCCAATATCGATATTTTCATTTTCAAGAATAGGACCCTGCTCGATGTGTAATTCTAAATATGCCGCGATAGATGTTCCAAGCTGACGCACTGTCGCCCAATTAACTCTTGTTCTAAGAGCATCGACTGCTGTTTCTATCGACACTCCTTTTTTATCTGTTGCTGCAAGCATACGTTCGATTGGCGTATCACCCACATAAACAGCAGATCCCATGTCAGACGGATGGAAACGAGTCCCTTCCTCGTTGTTCCATATAACAACTTCGATAGGATGGCGAGTACATATTTCAGCATCATCGATAACTTCCATCGCTTCGACTGCTGCTAAAACACCAGAAATACCATCGAATCGACCTCCTGTTGGCTGGGTATCACTGTGCGAACCACTTACTAAGGCCGGGCAATTGGGGTCTGACCCGGCGCGCCGCATAAACTGATTACCGTAGTCGTCGATTTCTACTGAAAAGTTACGCTTACGGGCCCATGATGCCAGTTGCCAATGGAGCTCAACATCTGGAATTGTCAATGCCGCTCTGTTCACACCTCCTCTCTCGGTTGCCCCGAGCTTCGCCATATCTATATGACGTTGCCATAAACGGTCGAGATTAACCCCTACTAAACCATCGAGATTACATTCCACATTCATGCCCCTTCGGTGAATTGCTAACTATATATTCAGTTGAAGAAAGATCAATGAGTGTGCCCATCTAACCCTAGGTTCGTGTACTGAAATTTTGATGCTAACCATCGCATCGGTTGTATGGTGAATGCAGTTCCTTATCATCACCCAGCTTTAGTCGCTAATATGGCCGCATCTCTAGATCTTATTTCTAATGGCCGCTTGGAGTTAGGGCTAGGTACTGGCTGGAACAAACAAGTGACTGACGCTTACGGAATAGACATTTTACCTATGGGCCAGCGGATGGACCGATTCGAAGAGGAAGTCGAGGTAGTTGACACCTTGCTGTGTAATGAACTCACAACATTTCGAGAAAAATATTTCCAACTGGAGCAAGCGCGTTGTGAGCCTAAAGGGCCCCAACTACCCGGGCACCTATCTTGATTGGAGGGGGAGGCGAAAAGCGTACCCTACGAATTGCTGCTAGGTTTGCATAACACTGGAATCTTTCTTTTGTGACACCAGATGTATTTCTCAAAAAGAAAGGGATCCTGTTGGCCCATTGTGAATCCGTAGGTCGAGATTCATCTTGATTACGCGATCAGTCCAAATTACATCATACGCAGATCAGGACCCCGCTGAGGTCGCAGACAAAGCTACCGCTCTCTTTGCAGTCGGTGTGGACAAAGTAATATTTATGCTAGGTACACCCTACCGTGCCGAACAAGTAGTCGGTCTTGCTAAATCCCTCGAGCTTTTGATGCCCAGGTAATCCATATGAATCTCACTACTGTGTGGAGACTACAAATTTAATTGACGAAAATAATGGTCTGGGTACCCCAATTTGGCATAATGAAAAGGATACATTCCAGTTCTCTCCAATTTCTTCTGGCTCATGTGACCGAAGTCTGATCTTGTTATTTAAAGTGTTTAGAACTGTTAGTTTGGAGCACCCGAGCTTCACATAACAAAGACCGGAGTTTCCAATCCCGTCACCCGGGCCCACCACTTCTATAATCTACGTTCTTGCGAGCTAACTCGATATACCTTGGAGGTACACAGCGCAGAATTCATGTTTTTACCAGTCTATCGGCTAACGTTTTAAACCAATAGATCCTACTTTTCTTATATAGTGCCGGTATGAACAGTCTTCTTTCAATTTCGTTGTTAATGCTTTCTGTTGGGGTTGGTATCGAGACTATTAAATGACGAAAACCAAAATACGGGAACGATGTCAGAAATACCACAAACTACGCAACCGCGACAAAAAGAACTTTCTTACGATTTAAAACAGGCGCTGTCCGCTATCGTATC
>CAYFFH010000330.1:0-3521 GCA_964342175.1 uncultured Enterobacteriaceae bacterium
CAGAACGACTACGACAAAACTTTGAAATTAGTGGCGGCGGATTTATCGCTACTGGAGTGACTGATGAGGCCGTAGCGGCAGCAACCGAATGGGCTCGCTACCGAGTTGCGTTCTACGGGTCCACACCAGCGTATTGGCCGGTTCTGGAAACACATGGTGCAGGCGATCTTGGTCGAAAATTAAACCGCATGACCAAGGAGGGAAAGTGGGACAAACTTAGTGCGGAAGTGCCGGACGATATCTTGCAACTTTTTGCCGCGATCGGCAGGCATGATCAAATCGCGTCTCAGATCGAAAAACGCTTTGGCGGACTTGCCGACACAGTTTTGGCCAGTACCAGTTCGCAGATTACTGCGGATCTGCCATCTGACCTAATTGTCGATATCCAACGCATCGAAACACCATTCTCAAATTTCGAAACCGAATCTAAAATATAGTAACTACATTTAAAAACCGGCGGTCTTCGCTGCGGCCACCATTTAGACCTTTTGTAGTAGTCCGCCTAATTGTGGGCGGACCAAAACACTAGCTAGCCTTAAGTACCCAAGACGCACACCACCCTTTGGCTGCGACTGTTTTACCTGCAAAAAGCGGGCAACCACCAACCTCACTGTCGCTTTCACCCATATAAAGCTGGCAGTTTGCGCACTCTTGGCCCGCTTTGTAACGGCTAAATTTCGCCACATCGGTGGTTGTTGCGTCCTCGACCTAACCGAGTGCCGCAGCCATTGGATCGTTTGGCGAAACCGGCTCCAGATCAGCCGAGAACGCGACGCTTTGCGCACCCATTGCTGCGACACCTGAAACGCCACATTTGAATAAAAATTGTCGTCGGTTACTACCGTTCTTCATTACAGACACTCCAATGATTAAAAGATACTGAGATGCTGGGAGCTATTAAGTCAAGCTCATCCGGCTTCTTAGATTTCATTAACAACACCGCCGCGATCGATCCCTCTATTTACGATCTGACTCTATTCTGAACTTCCTCCTAACCATCCCGGAGGCGCGCCGCCCTGCATCGGTGACGGTGGTGGTGGCAGTTTGCGCTTTTCACCTAGCGGAGCTTCACCAGGGTCACCCGGTATTGGTTGTCCTGCCATGAAGCCGCGAATCTCAAACGGACGCTCATCGATTCCGTAAGCAGATTGTAGCATTTCATCACTTTCCGCCTCTGTAACGCCGGCCGCACGGAGCCTCCGCGCGGAAACATCGAGCGCCTGCTTAGGATGATATTGCGGCAACCCGTCCGCGGTCCCACTTCGGTCAGCACCACTGGGTACACGCGCGCGCTGCCGACGCGCTAAGCGTTGTAGAATATTCCACGCCCGTTTGTTCTCGCCAATTGGCACAGATTGGACCTCACCAGAACCCTCAAAGTTCCGCCAGATCTCCTCGCCTTTTTTTGTACGAATCACGATAATGGTAGCACCATCTGTTCCGACCCCACCGCAAGCAATATCGGCCATTTCGGCAGAAAAATCACCGCAATGCCGGCACTCAGAGCGCTGATAGCACCGCATCGCCTCAGCCAATGGTATCGTCGCAACTGTCTTATCGAGTTTGTAAATAAGGACCTCGCCTTTTACATTGAATTTCGATATCTCGGTAAGCGGGATGCCCATGTCTTTTTCTATCCGCTCCGTCATAAGTTCCTGGGTAAATACCTCGGTACAGAATAGGCCGATACTAAACGAGACACGATCTGAAAATCCCCGAAGAAAATCACGCTGGCGGATAAGCGGTTTGGTCTTTTTCTTAGCCGTAGCAAGAAATGACGGATCCATATGCTGCATCTTACGTAGCGGTGTGATCTGGCACGGCACCCCTACAAAAGCCACATTCTTTAGATCGCGGTCCTTAACCTCCTTAAGTGCCAAGTTATTTTCGCAATATGTATACCAACTTCCTGCGCTAGCCCGAATTTCATCCTCGGTGGTGACGACCTTAGGGGTTGGGAAACACGGGTCATCCCCTTCACCCACAGCTGAGACAACCGCACCGTCGATCACACCTGCAGTTTTAGCCCATGACAGGAGTGCCGTCACAATACCTCCATCCTGCGCGCGTTCTATAAGTTCAGCACGCTTGGTTCGTGCCACGAAGATATGACGATAGACGCCGAAAATATCCTCATATGGCCGCTCATCAGCGAAAACCGCATCTTTTAGGTGTTCCTCGCGCGGCCATAACCGAGGACAAACCGTTGCACAGACATCGCAACCAACTCCCTCACTGATCCCACAATAGTCGAAGTCTGCGGTAGCTTTAGCAGTTTGCTTCGGCTTGTCAGATATGTACTCAATGACATTGTGCGGGCAGACCAAAACGCAACTACCGCATTCACAACAACTGCCAGCATCCACCACGTCATTCATCATATCCTTGAAAGAATTATGTTGTAGTGCCTCTATTGAAATTGGCCGAGTGTTTAGAATGCTATTTGCCTTTTGAGTATCACTCATTAACATTCAATCTCCATTTGACGAACGTGTAAAAACCTCACGTTGTTGCCGGATAGGTTTTTCACATTACTAGACATAAACGCCGATCCACCTTAGAGATTCATATCGTTCGAACTAAGTTAGCAGTTTTCAGGTTTTTGCCGACTACCAATCTATGTATAGTCGCCCGATGGTTCAAACCCGGCGCCTTTAGCTAGTACACCTTTCCCGGGCACGAAATTAACTTCGAGTCTAGTACCGACAGGATCCTCAAAAAGAACCGAATAATATCCTGGTGCCCAACCGCCATCTTCTGGTCCGTGTACAATTTTCGCGTCGATGTCGGTCAAATACGTATAGACCTTATTAACATCTTCACGGGTACGAGCGCGAAAACAATGGTGATGTAATCCTACCCGATCCTGCACAAACCGTTCTTTTTCATAATCTGGGTGACATCGACCAACCCCAAAAGCGGTTCGTCCCCCAACATAGTAGATAAAATCGACACCATTAAACATTCGCTCCATACCCAGAAATGGAAGCAACTGATCGTAGAATTTTCTACAAATTTCCCAGTTACTCACCGCAATATTCGTGTGCGCGACACCGTTTATCTGAATCATTATATTTGCGCCTTTTTCACGATTTGAAAGGCTAATTCTTGAGTCGCCGTTTAGGCAAACTCAAAACCAAATTATCTGGCGTTATATGTTCTTTACACTAAAGCGTCATCGACGCCCGATGTTGTGTTGTATTGGTTTGTAGACTGATGTCGACAATTTTACCCTACCCCAATATTATCCGCGAAAATCGATCATAGCTGTCGAGTGCCAGACGCGTGCCTGCGTCACACTAGACATAAACATAGTCTCGATAAACCGCCTAGGGAACTGCGATATACTAGAGCAGCACAATCGTTCTCCATCGCAATCTACGCTGAATTTTTCAGTGTGATTTTAATAAATTTTTTTTCTCCCGGTTAACGTGCGGCCTGCGTCCGAGTAACTATTAGCAGTGCAATCACAACCATCGCGCCACCTAAGAGTAGCGGCCGATCGGGTATCTCCGACAACA
>CAYFFH010000331.1:0-3513 GCA_964342175.1 uncultured Enterobacteriaceae bacterium
GTCTCGCGCGGTGTAGGAATCGGTACGGCGCATATCATCGAACACGCTGAATTTCAGGTCCGTGAAATCTTGGTACCGCGAAGCGAAGTGGAAGAAGAAGTTCGGCGCCTGCGGGGTGCCGTTCAGACAGCGAAACAAGACTTGCGTGCCGTTCGCGAACAGATTCCGACTACCACCGCACCTGATATCGCCAACTTCATCGATACTCATCTACTGATGCTTGAGGATTCAGCGATTACCTTTGACTCCGAACGGTTAATCAAGGCAAGGGGTTGTAATGCAGAATGGGCGCTGAAATTACGCCGCGATGCTCTAGTGAAGGTGTTCGATGAAATGGACGACCCTTACCTGCGAACGCGGAAAGATGATGTTGATCATGTGGTGACCAGAATCCAACGGATTTTGGCGAATCATGAACACCCAAAATATGAAATCGATAGGATTCACCTTGCTGATAGAGTGGTCGTTACGGATGAGCTGAGTCCAGCAGATGCCATCTTGATGAAAAAAAACGGGGTTGCCGCTTTTATTACCCGATATGGCGGCGTGACGTCCCACATGTCTATTTTAGTGCGTAGTCTTGGTATTCCAGGAATCGTTGGCGTACACGGAATCCATCAATATATCTCCGAAAAAGAGCTGTTAGTCGTTGATGGTGACGAGGGTGTTGTTGTGGGCGATCCGGATACCGTAACGCTATCACATTACCGTGCCCAAAAGTCCGAGAGAACGCGGCATGCAGAGAGCCTTGAACACCTGCGCGAGATGCATGCTATCACGTTGGATGGGTTAGAAATCGAGTTACACGCGAACGTAGAGTTACCCAGTGATTTCATCGCCGCGAAAAACGTTGGTGCAACTGGAGTCGGGCTCTATCGTACGGAATTTTTGTATGTTAACCGGCAAGATATCCCGAACGAAGAGGAGCATTTCCGTGTATATCGGGAATTGATTAATTCGGTTGAGGGGGTACCCGTTACCATCCGAACCCTAGACATGGGAGCCGACGAAGATATTACTATAGAGGGTAGCCGCACGGATGGTGAGAATCCGGCATTAGGTCTACGCGCGATCCGCCTATCCCTGACGCAGCCGGAAGTGTACTGGTCTCAATTACGAGCAATTATTCGATCTTCTGCTTTTGGTCCGGTAAGGCTATTGATTCCGATGCTTTCTAACGTAAGTGAGGGACGACAGGTCGTTGAAGATATTCGCACCGTTCAAACAGATCTAGAGCGCCGCCATGTGGCCTTCGACCCTAAAATGCCAATAGGCGCTATGATCGAGGTTCCGGCTGCCGCTATATGTGCCGACTCTTTTGCTCGGATCTTTGATTTCTTTTCTATTGGGACGAACGATTTAATCCAATATACGGTTGCTACCGATCGTCAAAATAATTCGGTAAACCACCTTTACGATCCTCTCCACCCCGCCGTTTTACGGTTAATTGCCGGCACTATCGATGCGGCACAAACGCGGGAGATTCCGGTCGCGATGTGCGGCGAGATGGCCGGTGATGCCAGCTACACTCGCCTATTACTGGCACTTGGGTTACGCCAGTTTAGTGTTAATCCGTCGGCGCTTCTTGAAATCAAACATATAGTAGGTCAAACGAACGTAGCTGAAATCGAACATTTGGCGAGAACGGCGCTTGGCGTCTCTGATATAGAGGAATTCAAAACTCTACTTGAAAAATTAACTTGAGTCGGGTTGGTTAAAGGTCTTCGATGGTGCAATTTTGCTACACTGTAGGATGGGATGGACCGCGCAAGCTACAGGGTGAGGTAACGGTATCGGAATCCGATTGCTAGGTGGCAATCTGGCGCGACGCCGTCCAATCTTAAAGAGGCGTGAATCGACCCGGAATCGGTTTAGAATTAACAGTGCTCGGTGATCATTCCGTTTGCCACTAATGCGAGACGATCCAAGGTTCCAAATGGGCACTTTTGAAGAGCACAATCGAAATCAAGAATTAGTGCTTTCTATCCAGGAAGCGCTTGAAGCCAATGATCTCCTGTCTGTACGTGATGCTCTAGGGTTATTGCATCCCTCCGAATTGGCCGACTTACTCGAGTCGCTCCCGAGTGAAATTCGTGATGAATTGTGGGTTCATGTTGAACCCGCGGCTGAGGGCGGAGTTTTAGCGGAGGCCAATGATAGTGTGCGAGCAGCGCTATTGGAAAACATGGCGCCGCAACAGGTAGCTGCAGCGACCGCGTCTTTAGATAGCGATGACGCTGCAGATATTCTGCAAGATCTATCTGAATCACGGGCCGACGAAGTACTGCGCTCGATGGACGATCAAAATCGCGCTCGAATTGCGTCGATTCTTTCCTATCCTGAAGATACTGCTGGTGGTTTGATGAATGTCGACGTTGTTACGATTCGTGCGGACGTCGACGCAGCGGTTGTGCTTCGGTCACTGCGTTTGCATCATTCGATCCCTGAAAAAACTGATAGCTTGATGGTAGTTGATCGGGAAAATACCTATTTGGGTGTCTTAGCACTAGCAACCTTAGTGTCAGCACCCACGAGTGCGAATGTCGGCGATTTAATGAGAGCCGATGCAGCAGGCATTCCAGCGTCAACCAAGGCGACTGACGTTGCTTTGCTGTTCGAACAACGGGATTTATTGTCGGCAGCAGTCGTGGACGGCAACGGTTCATTACTCGGGCGGATCACAGTAGACGACGTGATCGATGTGATTAGCGAGCAAAGCGCTCATTCTTTCATGTCGGCCGCGGGATTGAACGAAGAGGATGATTTTTTTCCGCCGGTGCTCGAAGCAACACGGCGGCGATCAACGTGGCTTGCAATCAATCTAGCAACGGCATTTCTGGCAGCATGGGTCATCGGTCGTTTCGACGCGACGATCCAACAACTTGTCGCGCTCGCTATTCTAATGCCGGTCGTCGCTAGTATGGGCGGTGTAGCTGGTAGTCAAACCCTGACCCTCGTGATTCGTGGACTCGCTCTTGGTCAGGTTGGGTCTGCAAACGCGCGATTGTTGCTGTGTCGCGAGATGGCAATAGGTGTGCTTAACGGTATGGTCTGGGCGGTAATTGTGGCTTTGGTTGCCGGCGTATGGTTCAGCGATCTTTGGTTGGGAGTGGTGATTGGTTCCGCAATAATCTTAAATCTCGTTGCTGCCGCTTTTTCGGGAGCCGTGATTCCGCTTATATTGCGTCGCATTCAGATTGATCCAGCACTTGCCGGCGGGGTAGTTTTAACTACCGTGACTGATGTGGTCGGTTTCGTATCGTTTCTGGGCTTAGCAACGCTATTTTTGCTATGAGGATTAAAACTACATCCGTGTGAACGTCGCGCTACAATTTCATAAAAGAAATGTGCTATGCTGGCGAACGAGGAAGTAGTCTGTTGTTATTAAGCAACAAAATATTTCCGATATAAAACAATTAACAGAAAAGAAAGCATAGGCTTCTCAATCGGGGAAATCCGTGATGACCAAATTAACAAGAACATCTATTGTATTGCTGACAGCGTTGTTTGTTG
>CAYFFH010000332.1:0-3498 GCA_964342175.1 uncultured Enterobacteriaceae bacterium
CCGCCACAGTATCCAGCGGGCAAATATCACTGTCAATCGAGCGGCCAGCACTCTATATAGTCGCAGCGCCCATCGGTAATTTGGCCGATATTTCCTATCGTGCGGTAAAACTGTTGGCCCAGGTGGACTTGTTGCTAGTGGAGGATAAAAGGGTGACCCAAAGGTTGCTGCAGCATTATTCGATCACGACGAGGTTAGCGGCCATACACGAGCATAATGAAGCAGATTTTTCAGCCGACATAATTTCGAGAATAGTCTCTGAACGCCTAGCAGTTGCGCTACTATCTGATGCTGGAACGCCATTGATAGCCGACCCGGGGTTTCGTCTCGTTCGATCTGCCCATGCAGAAAAGATTCCAGTTTTATCAGTGCCTGGACCATGTGCGGCGATTGCGGCATTGTCGATTGCCGGTTTACCGTCGGATCGGTTCGTCTTCGAGGGGTTTTTGCCTGCGCGAAAGGCCGCGCGCTTACGCTGCTTAAAATTTTTGAATGTTGAACATAGGACATTGATATTTTTTGAAGCGCCCCATCGGATTTTGGCAACGTTGGAGGATATGATATCGGTATTCGGAAATGAACGAGAGGTTGCTGTGGCGCGTGAAATCACAAAGCTTCACGAAACTCTTTATCGTGGCCCGTTGGGTTTAGTTAACGAGGTAATCCGTTGTGACAGGAATGCTACGCGAGGGGAAATAGTGATCATTCTCTCAGGCTCAAGGAGCGAAGATATGATTACCGCGGGCGACGAGGACAAGGCGATGCAGATGATCGCACTGTTGTGTCGGCAGATGCCAAAGGCTGACGCAATAAGATTGGTGTCGGAGTGGACTGGACTTAGACGTAACCGGCTATACGGCCTGGCCCACGGTGCGTCACTTAAGAAGTGACTATTGAAATACGTACCCCTAGACCTCAGACTACATTTGTGAGTCGGCTGGACGGTCGCCGCGCGCTCTCTTGGGCGCTTTGCGGAGGAAAGTCCGGGCTCCACAGGACAGGGTGCCAGGTAACACCTGGGGGGCGTGAGCCTACGGAAAGTGCCACAGAAAATATACCGCCGTGATGTCTCAGTTCGGCCGTGTCTGGTTGACTGAGTGACCTACGGTAAGGGTGAAATGGTGCGGTAAGAGCGCACCGCGTTGGCCAACGCCGACGGCACGGTAAACCCCACCTGGAGCAAGACCAAATAGGGGAGTACGTTGCGTTGCAACAAAACGTTGTCCGCGTTCACTTCCGGGTAGGTCGCTACAGGCATATGGTGACGTATGTCGCAGATGAATGGCCGTCGCTCGGCACCTTCGAGAACAGAACCCGGCTTATCGGCCGACTCACGCTTTGACTGCGAGTATGATCATAATGATCGCGCGGCCAATGCCTCATGTATTTTATAACTATTAATAATTATCCAACTGATAAGTATAAACATATAAATACATCATCAGAGGTCAGGCGGTTTCGCCTGAGCGCATAATACCTAAGTCTTTGTTCAATAAGAAAGATTTGCTTCCGATTTTTGCTCGCTATCCTTGACAGGTTTCCATCGGCGTACGTATAGTTCGCTGGTGGGAAAATGTGGGGAATAGTGGAGTTTTAGCGATAACGACTCGAACTGCGGCAACCGGTCGGAGGGTGCGTGTGGGATGTGTCGTGGCGCTGCCATTGCAAGATGTTTAAAGGGTTCAGTAGTGTCAACATCGACGCCAAAGGAAGATTGGCGATTCCTGCACGGTATCGCGATCAGTTATCAGCTGGTGACTCAAGTGCTTTAGTTTTGACTTTAAACCCATGGGATCGTTGTTTGTGGTTATACCCCGCTTCCGAATGGGAACTTATTGAGGCGAAGTTGCAAGGTCTATCAGATTTCGATCACGAATCGCGCCGTACAAAACAAATAATCCGTGGTTATGCGACGGATTGCGCGTTTGATGGTCAGGGACGTGTATTGTTACCCAACGAACTACGTAGCTTTGCACTATTGAATAAACGCACTGCATTTCTTGGGCAGGGAAATAAATTCGAGATTTGGGACGAGGTCTTATGGAATCAGCAACGCGATCGATGGCTTGAAGGCATAAACGACCGAAACGGATCCGGATCGGCTGTGTTGGGCACATTGTCACTTTAGCCGCCTGCTACGAACGTGCATGAGACTGTTCTGCTGGCGGAGACGATTGACTTACTAAACATTCGACCAGCCGGCGTGTATGTCGATTGTACTTACGGGAGAGGTGGACATACAAAGGAGTTATTACAAAGATTGGATAGTGATGGACGCTTACTGGCAATAGATCGCGACCCTGCCGCTATCGTATCGGGACAAGGATCTCTGCACGACAGGAGATTGGAGTTGGTACATGAGCGTTTTTCAAAAGTGGGTCAACTTTTGGAGGCTCGGCAATTAAGGGAGCAAGCAGACGGAATACTCATGGACCTAGGAGTGTCATCACCCCAACTTGATGATCCTGATCGTGGCTTTAGTTTCCGCGGCTCGGGTCCGTTGGACATGCGTATGGACCCGACGACCGGCATCACAGCCAGCGAATGGTTAGCTTCCGCGAGTGAGGTGGAACTACGTGAATGTTTGTGGGAACTTGGGGAAGAGCGTCATGCACGGCGTATTGCTAGAAAGATTGTCGCGGTTCGGATGAACGAGCCGATAACAGAAACATTACAACTTGCAGCGTTGATAAAACAAGTTGTTCCGGGCGGAAAGTCCAGAATAGATCCGGCAACTCGCACATTTCAGGCGTTGCGGCTGAAGACTAATTCTGAGCTAGAAGAACTCAGCGTTGGGCTTGTCCACGCGAGTGAAAATTTGAGGGTTGGTGGCCGAATTGTGGTTTTGGCATTCCATTCGTTGGAGGATCGGATCGTGAAGCGTTATTTTCGCAATCTTTGTCGATCAACGAAGACTTCTACTGCTGCCGGGGAAGGACCTCAGTTCCATTTGCCGAATAGAAAACCTACGCGACCTGGCGTGGAAGAAGTTACCCGAAATCCGCGTGCGAGGAGCGCACGATTGAGAGTGCTGGAGCGGATCGCGTGAGGCGTAGGAATACATTTTTATTTCTTGCCTTGAATTTGGGAGTTTTCCTTACCGCGATGGAGGTCGTTCTCCATCGGCATCAATCTCGCGAGTTGTTTTTAGTGCTGCAAGAACTGCGTTTGCAACAAAACGACCTCGACCGGGAATGGGGACAGCTTTTACTCGAGCAAGGAACGTGGGGTACACATGGACGCATAGAGGAGATCGCACGTAACAAACTTAACATGACTGTGCCGCTCGCTGCAGAAATTTTCCGAGTACGATCATGAGTTCGAGTTCGTCATATACGGGCTCAGAATATAGAATAAAGCTCGCTTTAGCTGTGTTCGTTATTTTCGCTGCCGTGCTCATATGGCGAGCAATGAACTTGCAACTCACCAATAGGGAATTTCTACAGGAACATGGTGATGCGCGTTATCTCCGCGTTGTTACGACTCCTGCTCATCGGG
>CAYFFH010000333.1:0-3472 GCA_964342175.1 uncultured Enterobacteriaceae bacterium
GGGAGAATCATCTTCCCTATGCCTACAGTATAGACTATGCGGTAGAGGGTTGTAGCCCTTTCGTCTTTTTCTCTCAGCCGCCTTTTAAGATTCGGCCCTTTTCGCGATCCCAGTCCCGCGCTTTCTCGGTTGCACGCTTGTCATGCTGTTTCTTTCCTTTAGCTAACCCGAGTTCTACCTTGGCGCGTCCGCGTTTCCAGTACATTGCAGTCGCGACGATGGTGAAACCTTTTCGCTCAACGGCCCCAATTAGGCGTGTAATTTCTTTTTTGTGCAGTAGAAGTTTTCGTGTTCGGCGCGGATCGGTCTCAGTGTGACTCGATGCGCTGACCATTGGACTTATGAGTCCACCGAGTAAGAAGGCTTCGCCGTCTTTGAGTAAAACATAACCGTCGCCAATTTGAGCTTTGCCTGCGCGCAGACTTTTCACCTCCCATCCTTGTAGTGCTACTCCAGCTTCGATGCGTTCCTCAATGAAGTAGTCGTATCGCGCCTTTTTATTTGTCGCAATAGTTGCACTTGGAACTTTCTTTGATTTTTTCTTGTTGGCCATGTCCGGGTCATTTTATGGTTGCGCGGCACGGATAGTAGATTATAGCAGGGACTAGCGTCGTCGCGGTTACGACCTCGGATCCCTCTTTTACGTGAAAAATTGGCGCCGCAGAAGTACCATCGCAATACTAATTGGGGATGTATTTATGGCGATTGCGACGGAGTCGGTCCGCGAAAAGTGGTCATCACGCTGGGTGTTTATTTTGGCGGCTACTGGTTCTGCGGTTGGTTTGGGTAATATTTGGCGCTTCCCATATGTGACCGGTGAAAACGGTGGTGGGGCATTTGTTCTTATATACCTCTTGTGTGTGGCAGCGGTCGGCATCCCGATCATGATGGGCGAGACGTTGATCGGCCGGCGTGGACGCAAGAGTCCGATCAACGCGATGCGTACTTTGGCGCTCCAGGAAGGGGTTAGCACTAACTGGCGTTTTCTAGGTTGGTTAGGGGTAGGGGCTGGCTTCGTCATTTTGTCGTTTTACTCGGTCGTCGCCGGCTGGTCGGTAGCTTATATCTTTTATGTCGGCGGCGGCGCGTTTGCCGGCACGAATGCGACTTCGTCCGCTGCACTCTTTGATTCATTTACGGGCTCCGCTTGGCGCATCATCGGTTGGCATTCACTATTTATGATCTTGACGGGAATCATCGTCGCGCGGGGAGTCACCGGTGGTTTGGAAAAGGCGGTGAAATGGCTGATGCCGGCGTTGTTTGTTTTGCTATTGGTGGTGGTGGTTTATGCCATGAGCACCGGCAATCTTGGTGCAGCAGTTGATTACCTATTTGCGTCCGATTTCAGCAAGGTGACAGGTAAGTCGGTCCTAGCCGCTTTGGGTCAGGCATTTTTTTCCTTAAGTTTGGGCATGGGTGCGATCATGATCTATGGCTCTTACTTGCCGGCCGAGACATCGATTCCGCGCACAATTGGACTGGTCGCGCTGTGTGATACCGGGGTTGCTATGCTCGCGGGTTTGGCAATTTTCCCGATCGTTTTTGGCTTTGGACTCGAACCCGGTAGCGGCCCAGGCCTAGTTTTCGTAACTTTAACTATTGCCTTCGGCCACATGCCTTTTGGTCAATTGTTTGGTGCTTTGTTTTTTTTGCTGTTGACGGTAGCAGCTTTGACCTCGGCCATATCCATCCTCGAGCCGGTAGTAGCTTGGGTAGTAGAGTCTTTCAAATGGTCGCGAGGTAAGGCTAGTGGCATTAGCGCTCTCAGTGCTTGGGTGCTCGGGGTCGGCTCTGCACTATCGTTTAATCAGTGGGCGGATATACGGCTAGTTGGAAAAACGTTTTTCGACTGGTGTGAGTTTTTAAGTACCACGGTTATGTTGCCATTAGGTGGTTTACTTGTTGCGGTATTCGTTGGTTGGCGGATGTCAAAACGCTCTACCATGGAAGAACTCGGGATCGGCAATAGTGTTTTATTTCAAACTTGGAGGGTGTTAGTAAAGGTGGTCGCACCGATCGGCGTGTTATTGATATTCGGCAACGCATTGGTGATATTTCTACAAGACATCAATGTGCTTGACTGACGTGCTAGGAGTACTGATGCCAGCCGTACGTACCGCAGAAATCATCCCCGTTAGTTCCAAGCAAATGTTTGAGTTGGTGAACGATATTGAGGCATACCCAGAGTTTTTACCATGGTGTAGCGATGCCCGAATAGAGCGACAGTTCCGTAACGGCATTGTCGCGACCGTTTCAGTCGCGAAGGGCCCCATGCATCAATCCTTTACCACTGAAAATCACAATAGGGAGTTTGATCGGATCGAGATGTGGCTGCTTAAGGGGCCGTTCAAACACTTCCGAGGCGTGTGGCGTTTCGATGATGTTCCCGACGGCTGTAGAGTTTCATTTGATTTGGACTTCGAATTTTCTAACCGGTTGTTAGCTATTGCACTATCCAAAATTTTTGAGACGATCACAGAATCTATGATAAAAGCATTTCGACGGAGGGCGCGAGATATCCATGGCTCGTGAGTTAGAGCAATTGATAGTTACGGTAATTTATGCGCTACCGGAAAAACAAAAGTCGATAGAGGTCTCTGTACCGAGAGGTGCAACAGTTAGAGCGGCTATTGAGCGCTCACGCATCGACGAGATCTATCCTGAGATCAATCTGGCGGTGAATAAGGTAGGTATATATGGTGAGCTATGTAGCTTAGACGATACGGTTCACGCGGACGATAGGATCGAGATCTATCGTCCATTGTTGATAGACCCGAAGGATGCGAGGCGCTCGAACGCAAACTTCAACGCTAAGCGTGATTCACAGCGGCGCTCCAGGTAGTCGCACCGCGAGGTCTAAGCCGATTTGGAAAAGCGTGAAATCGAGGCAATTGTAGCGGAAAACGTTTCGCTTCCCTCCATTTGGTGGCCCTCGTAAGGTCGTGGTTATTCCTAAAGAATTGGGTCTGTCTGGTCGCGATATTTTGGATCGTCTGGATCGTAGTCTAGTTCTTCTCTAGATTTGTCCGTTTCTAGATCCTCATCAGCTCGATCGTAGTCCGGTTCTTCTCTAGATTTGTCCGTTTCTAGATCCTCATCAGTGGCACTTAAACCGACGGAGTCTGTCAGGCGCTTAAAAAATCCTTTCTGTTTTGTGGGGGCGGTTCCGCCCGTCGCGGTAACTGCTGTACTCCCGAACGTTTCTGGATCTGTCTGGTCGCGGTATTTCGGATCGTCCGGATCGTAGTCGAGTTCTTCTTTAGATGTGTTCGTTTCTAGCTCCTCATCAGCGGCTCCTAAACCGACGGAGCCCGCCAGGCGCTTAAAAAATCCTTTCTGTTTTGCGGGGGACGGGCCACCCGTCGTGGTAACTGCCGTACTCCGGAACGTTTCTGGGTCTGTGAGGTCGCGGTATTTCGGATCGTCCGGATCGTAGTCGAGTTCTTCTTTAGATTTGTCCGTTTCTAGATCC
>CAYFFH010000334.1:0-3471 GCA_964342175.1 uncultured Enterobacteriaceae bacterium
TTGAGCATCCGGGTCGACAACTCGAACAGTTTCACCAACGTATCGACGAACTAATGCAGCGCGTACCTGTAGCTTTATCGCATGGTATCCAGTTGCGGCTAAGTTCATTAGCGACTTTGCGCGCACGTATCATTGCATGTAATCCGCAACACCGTATAAAACAATACGAGGAGCGTATAGTTAATACTAAACGTCGGTTTATCAGCACGGTGCAAACAGCCTTGGAGTCGCGCAAGGCAGCGATTGGCGAATGTATCCGCGCCCTACGGGCCGTTAGCCCGCAATCAACCTTGCGCCGAGGGTACGCTATTGTCACCGGCGCCGACGGTGCTATCGCCCGGGACGCAAAGACTTTTGAAGCAGGGGATCAGGTATCGGCAACTTTGGCCAAGGGCCAACTTCTTCTCAGCGTTGAAAGCATTGAAGATAGATCTGTAGTTGAGCTAGAGATAACAGGCGAAATCGAGCCCTAAGCCACGTGTTCGCCTGCGGCTTGCTGGTCGGCATGGTATGACGATCGGACCAACGGGCCACTTGCAACATTAGAAAAACCTAATCCAAGAGCAAACTCTCCCAATTCACTAAATTCGTCGGGAGTAACGAATCGTTCGACCGGAAGATGCGCCCTACTAGGTTGCAGATACTGACCTAAGGTGAGCATGTCGCAAGAATGAGTCCGCAAGTCAGACAATACCTGTTTAACTTCCTCGATTTCTTCGCCAAGACCAAGCATCAGCCCCGATTTCGTTGGAACTTCCGGTTGCACTTCTCGGAAGCGTTGAAGTAAATCAAGTGACCACTGGTAATCAGAGCCCGGCCGTACCTTTTCGTACAAACTCGGAACTGTTTCTAAATTATGATTAAAAATATCTGGCGGTGAGACTGACAGCTCAGCAAGCGCCTTTGTTAGGCGACCACGAAAGTCTGGCACTAAAATCTCAATGTTAATCGACGGCACGTGTTCTCGCGTAAGTTGGATACATTGGGCAAAATGACGCGCCCCACCATCGCGAAGATCATCACGGTCGACAGATGTTATTACTACATATTTCAAACTCATTGCACGCACGGCTTCGGCAAGGTGCCGTGGTTCATTTGTGTCCAATGGCTCTGGGCGCCCGTGAGCCACATCGCAGAAAGGACATCGTCGAGTGCATAGGTCACCCATAATCATGAAGGTCGCAGTCCCATGGGTAAAACATTCCCCTAAATTAGGGCACGACGCCTCCTCGCAAACGGTGTGCAATCTCTGCTCACGAAGTAAAGCTTTTAATTCACGCACTCGCGCACCGGTTGGAGCCTTCACCCGGATCCATGGTGGTTTGCGTGCAATCGGACCTCTCGTCGGTTCTACTTTGATCGGGATACGAGCCACCTTAGCGGCGCCGCGTTCGGCTCGCCCCACTTTTTTAGACTCCGCCATGGCGCTTCTCCCCCTCTTTCGATATTGCAGGCATCGCTTCGTGATGGCAGACAATGCCTCGCCCGTCCCTCTCGCAAGGAACTGTTTCTCTCTGTTCGGGAAGTTTTACTTTTACCTCTACGGTGCGATTACAACCGTACAAGGAATTAATGAGAATCGGTAGCAAACATTCAGCCGCATGCTTACAACTGATATCGATCCCAAAATCTTTCATTTGAGTGACTCGAAGTCCCTTATATCCGCATGGGTCGATACGAGTGAATGGTTCAAGGTCGAGATCAACATTTAAGGATAACCCGTGGTAAGACTGGCCTCGCCGAATACGGAGACCCAATGCCGCGATTTTTGCGTCACGGATATAAACGCCTGGAGCCCCCGGGCGACGGTTTGCGACTAAATCAAAATTTTCCAGCAAACCTATTACACTCTGCTCGATACGACGTACTAGTTCGCGTGGACCGATTCCAAGGCGTTTTATGTCAATCAAAGTATAGGCTAATAACTGACCAGGACCGTGATACGTGACCTGTCCACCCCGATCACTTTGCACTACCGGAATGCCACCTGGTCTGTGAAGGTGCCCGGCGCGGCCACTCTGACCCTGAGTAAACACTGGGTCGTGCTGTAGAAACCAAATCTCATCAATGGTTTCCTGATCACGATGGGCGACAAATTCCTGCATCTGCGATAAAGCCCACCTGTAGTCCACTAAGTCGTAATGCCGAACATTTAGATTCATAACACCATCAAAACCCTCTCATGGGCACTAAGTTCGGTATATAGAGCATCTAGCTGCGCTTGGTCTTGAGCTACAAAAGTGATTGTTACAGAGACATACTTACGATTCCGGCTAGGTCGCACCACGACTGAACCCTCGCAAATATTTCCAATATGTCGTGTCACTATCTCAACCACCAATACATCAAAATCATCTTTTGCAAAACCCATCACTTTTATCGGGAAATTACACGGAAACTCAAAGCCTGTCTGACCGACGGGTACGTTGTGCAATATTACTACTCCTTGTAGCCACCAATTCTCGCTTAATTTTAGCGCCAAATGGACTTGCAATTAAGAAAATTAATGATTTATTCTTCGCGGCCAGGGGACTCCGAAAAAAATTTCACGAGTCTAGCGTTTCGTAGTGAAGCCACAACAATCCGGTCAAAATTAATTCGTCCTGAGAACATCTTGCCCACCACACCGCTCGGAAAAATCACCAACGATGCGTATTTTACCACCACTTTTAACTAGCGCTGCACCGTTCGCGTAACCGATCTATTGTGATGGCATATGAAAGGGACAACGATATAAATCAATGTCTTTAGTCGAGCAGCTTGGGCCGTTGGTGTTGCGACAAGATCCCACATCCCTGATGGAGCGTCCCCTGACTCGCTTCGACGTCGAACGCGTAGATCGCAGCGGTCGGCATCAATTTGGCGAACTCGATACGACTTTGTAAGCCCGGGTCGAGAAACTCTAGGAATAGTTCAAGTCCCGGGTTGTGACCGATCAATATCCAGCAACTACTGGGCGGGAACCTAGCTACCTGTATCAGTTCTTTAAGAGTCGCGAGATAGAGACTGGGTTCATAGATTATCGGCAGACCATCTAACGCCCCTGATACAAGCTCGGCGGTCTCAGCCGCACGTCTAGCCGGCGAGGATTTGATACAACTTGGCAAAAACTCTAGTTCTCGTAAATACTGCCCCATCCTCAATGCGTCCTTCCTACCTCTGCGATTTAATCGACGCTCAATGTCCATCCCGAGTGCAGTTGCCCAGTGGGATTTAGCATGCCTCATGACAATCAGCTTCTGATCACTCATAATCGATCACGATATAGAATAAGCATCTGCTTTAAAAGCTGTCAGCGCTGGACATAAAGAGTAAAATTGCTACCACGATTTCCCAATCCTTCGATTGGCGAATTGATACACGGGCGCCGACCGAAACCCTGTAAAACTATCTACCGCCATCATTTCGGCAGGGGGGATGATCGCGAGCGCGCTCTTAGTTATTAATATGTATGCTCTAGAAATTCGCAAC
>CAYFFH010000335.1:0-3452 GCA_964342175.1 uncultured Enterobacteriaceae bacterium
CCTTGGACTGGTCTCGTGTTTAGAATTGAGTCTTCGATTACACTCGATCAACTCGTTAATAACACGCGTGAAGCAGACTGGCTTGATGAGAGTGACGTAATGCAGTGGTCTATTGGCCTTGACCGCCCGACGTTCATTCCGTGGTTAAACAAGGACCGAACCTTCTTCTTGTCAATGCAGCTATTTGACACATGGTATCTAGACCACGAAGGCGATAAGAACACGGGTTTCTTGGCCGACGAGCATAACTTCATATGGACATTTTTCTTCCTTGGTAACTACATGCGCGATACCCTCAAACCTGTGGGATTCGTGGTTTGGGAAGAAATGGCTAACTCATGGACGGCCGGGTTAAACCTCGAATGGTTAATAGACAACCACTGGTCTGTTAAGGGTGGGTTCTACACGATCTGGGGTGGTGACAATAACTACACCCATTCGGCAGGACCATATACCTCATTTATCCGCGGTATGGGCGATAATACAGGCGACTCAAGGGTGGGCACATTTGGTACAAACAATAACTATATGTACCAGAACTCACCATTAGGTGTAGCGCATGAAGGAATTGGTTCGCTACGCGATAATGACGAGCTCTTCTTACAGCTTAAGTACCAGTTCTAAGGTACGCAGACGGTGTAATGCGGGAGTTTTCCCGCATTACACTCTTCCTCTCAAACGGGCCGCTTTGCGGCCCGTTTTTTCTTTTATCATTAATGAACATAAAAAATATTACGGCCATTAGAATAAGATGAGAGCGGGTAAGAACTTAATCTGACGTGTGGTGTCTCTAAATAAAATAAATTAACACGAAATAACCGTTCAAAAATTTATTATCAAATAATTAGGAAGGATCACCGCATGGCGCGTACTAATTTAAGCTTGCGAGATAGATTACGACTGTTCGCAGTAACCACCGCTGTTTTCGCGCTCGTGATATTTAATCTAGGGTCGATAGCGAAGGCTGATACCCATTTGGAAACGGCTAATAAAGCCGTGAAGACCGCAGCAGAGCTGCTCGAGTCCGACAATTATTACGATCGAATCTTGGGCGCTGGGACATTATCGGACATTGGGAGCTTGACAGCATTGGAGGTCCTGGAAGAGTTCGCCACTGGCCCAGATATCGTGTATCAACGCTCCGCGATAGATACACTAATTGGAGTCCGGCATCCTAACGGGATCGATTTAATCTATCGCCTAGCAGCTGATCACCAGATGTTTACCCAATTTTTAGTGCAATCATTGGCTACTAATCCGCGGGACGATATGAGCGAATTCCTTCTTGCAGTTCTGCAAGAGGGGACCTCAGACGTCCAACGCTATGCAATGCAAGCGTTGGTGCACATGCAAGACACCACAAACGCCATTGACGTAGTTAAATCTGTGGTTGAATCTCCGACTACCGAACCAACTACCAAGGCTTACGGATACTATTTTTTAGCCCGTCGCGGTTATGCGAGCGAAATAGCGGAGCAGATGCTAATACTCGCCGCAAGGGGAGACCTCTACCAGCGGGAGGTCGTAGCGGTCGCATTAAAGTATCTGGAAACAGACCGCGCGTACGAAGCTTTAACAATATTGCAAAAATCTGAGGACCCGCGGGTTTCACTAGCGGCTCTTGCAAGTATTGCGGCGCGGGGAGAAAAGAAATATGTAAATGAGCTTATCAATGTGATTTCAAGAGGAAAAGAGCTTAATGCGGAAGTGGGCGCTAGCGCACTGCGGCGCCTTCCTCCTGAACTTGCACACCAATTATCAATAGAACTATTCGCATTAAAAATACGTCCAGTACCGGGTGCGAGGTTACTTGAAGCATGGCGTGGCATTGATTGGGACCCATCGGAAATATATGAATGGGGTCTGGCTCATGATGATCTTGACGTTAAATTGCAAACTCTTTGGCTAATGGGGGAGCGGAAAGAACGGAGCAAAATTGCACTTCTAGCTGGTTACCTCGATGATGAAAACCCACGGATCCGTGGGATGGCGGCATGGGCGATTATCCGCATTTCGCCAGAGAGCTTTAACACAGGGACAAAAGTTTAAGCTATATGGTCCGTTAGAAACGACCTTTTTAGGCTAGCGTTAAGGGCCAAGCAAAAGGTTAAGCGGAATCAATAGAATTTCTGTAGCGGAACAGTAATGTTTGTAATTTATTGTTTAGTGAATTAATGAAAAAATGCATGCTACGGAGTTTTGCGGGTAAAGAATGATCTCTCGGCACTAATGAGTTAGTGTTGCCCAGGTGGCCTCCGGTGGGTACAGATACTCCGGAAGCATTCAAGAATAGAACGAACTGTAAGTTCCCATCGCCTACATAGGCATAGACTATAGGAATTATTAATGAGCAACAGTTTTCTGAATGCGATTCAAGTTTGTCTCGGGGCAATACTTACTCTAATGGTTGCAGCCGTGAGTGCTGATGAATTTGATATCGACCTAGTGGCTTTGGAGGATATCGCACCTCCGACAGACACAATCATTGGGAGCGACAACATAAAGCATTTTCTCGACGTTGTTGACCCAGATCTCGCGGATTTAATTAGCCAAGGCTGGCTTACTATAACGGTCGGTGAGCCGATGTCATTTCGCCCACACGAGGCCTATATTACTGCAACGGAGCAATACGGCGGCCAAGCGGAGCTCGGTAGTAATCCCGGAGAATTAATTAATTACACAGCGGGTAGACCGTTTCCGGGAGTTCCGAGCATCGACGATCCTCGCGCTGGAGATAGGCTTGCATGGAATATGCGCTATGTCTATTCGGGTGATGGTGGGAAGATTCCTGAGATGTATTGGCACTACATTGACATGCGTAGCCAAAAAGAAGAGCGAGAACTAGAATTTATTGCAAGCCAAATGCGTTTCAAGCATCGACACTTGATAGATCCTATCCCTGAGATTAAGAAAAATCCTCATAACGTATACAACGCAATAACACTAGAAGCCTTATCTCCGGGGGATGTAGCTAAAACTAAGTTATTGATTTTTCAAAACAGTGACGACACGCAAGAGGAACAGGGGTGGATGTATGTTCCATTACTGCGCCGGGTACGTCGTGTTGCCACTACTGCGCGAACCGACTCATTCCTTGGAAGTGACATCATGATCGAGGATTTTCTTGGCTATAGTGGTCGGATAATGGACATGGAGTGGGAATATAAAGGTGCTACGTACACTCTTCTTCCAATGTATGACCGGACACAAATCAAGCAATCAGACCGAAAGGCGCGTAAACATGATTTTCATTTTGTTGGGTTTCACGGGCATTCTGGTTGTTTCCCGGATGTAACTTGGCAGCTTCGAAAGGCCTATATCTTAGAGGCGAGCCCGAAGCGATCTAGTCATCCGATTGGACGTCGTTACTTCTATATCGACGCGCAAACGATGTTTCCGGTTTTCGGTAAGATTTATGACCAAGCAGACGTTCTATGGAAGTATGGAATGGG
>CAYFFH010000336.1:0-3441 GCA_964342175.1 uncultured Enterobacteriaceae bacterium
GTTCGTGGAATGACTAAAGTTGCGGCGCTTGAGCTTGGTAAATTCGATATTCGAGTTAATTCGATCCACCCTGGATTAATCGATACCGATATGATGCGAGAGTTGCCCTGGTTCAAGGCAGGAAAATTGGATCGTGTCCTAAAAACCATCCCACTGGGGCGGCCAGCGAGTTCAGACGAGGTAGCGCAACTTGCACTCTTTTTGGCAACAGATGAAAGTTCCTACTGTACCGGTGGTGAATTTATTGTAGATGGGGGTATTCATTGTTGATAGTTGCAAAGTCCAAGGGCGGACGTAAAAATCAGGAAATGGAATTATGGGAAACATAAATCTTATGAAAGTCCCTGTTCAGGCATCTGACCGCAGAGATAATGAGGTGATTGTGCGTAAATTGCACCATGTCGCCTATCGGTGCAGAGACGCCAGCGAAACTGTAGATTTCTACACGAATGTGCTGGGATTGAAATTCTCGCATGCGGTCCGCAATGATAATGTCCCATCAACCGGTGAGTTTTATCCTCATCTGCATATTTTTTTCGAAATGGATGACGGGAGCTCAGTGGCATTTTTCGAAACGCCAAACGAAGCACCGATGAGTTTTGATCCCAATACGCCGCAATGGGTGCAACACTTAGCTTTAGAGATCGACAGCAAAGAGACGCAACTTGCTTTCATCAAACGATTAGATGTGATGGGGATCGACTATATCGGACCCACCGACCACGGTTTTGTACAGTCGATCTATTTTTTTGATCCAAATGGTCACCGTTTGGAACTGACGTATCGATCTCAACAGCTGGGCGAGCTGGAAAGAGCGGAGCGAGAGGCACCGCATCTATTAAAAAAATGGCTGATCGATCGTAAACAGTGGCGTTAGCAAGAGGGCGATTTGGATTGATGACTACGAATAATATTATTGCGGTCTCCAGACACGTCGCCCGTTCAAGAACACTATGGATACCCGAGGATCTCTAATATGATAGAAGATGCTGATCTCGCTCTATCCGACCTTCGTGTTCTCGATTTAACTCGTGCGGTGGCGGGCCCCACATGTACGCGTATGCTGGCGGAGATGGGTGCAGATGTGATAAAGGTCGAACCTACCCCGAACGGAGATCTAACCCGTGCTATTTCCGTGTTTCGGAATGACCGCAGTCTTTATTTTGTGCAGCAAAATCGTGGTAAGCAGAGTTTTTGCGTCAACCTTAAAGATCCACGTGGGATTGCGTTGATTGCGGAACTCGTCACCCAAGTGGATGCAGTTGTCGAGAATTTTAGACCGGGGGTCATGGAAGCAATGGGTCTAGGTTACGAACGTCTGCGTGAACTAAAACACGATGTTATTTTATGCTCAATTTCGTCGTTTGGTCAGACGGGTCCATTGGCCCATAGTCCAGGTTACGATTTTATCGCGCAAGCGTACTCCGGGATTATGTCGATGGTTGGTGAGCCGGATAAGCCGCCCAATATGATTGGTGCGGCAATTGGCGATGCGAGTACTGGAGTGCACGCAGCATTCGCGCTCGTGAGCGCAATCCATCGCCGAAATCGAACAGGTCAAGGTGATCACCTTGACGTCGCTATCTTAGATGCCTATTACAATTATCACGATGCCAACGTGCATGCCTACAGTGGCTCTAATGGCACTGTTTGTCCGACTCGCACGGGCTCACATTACGGGGTTGTTTGTCCTGCGGGCATTTTTCAGGGCACTGGAGGTTTTTTAGTGGTCATGGGTTTCCTACACCATTGGCCGGACCTCTGTCGCGCCATGGATCGTGAAGATTTGATTGATCATCCGGAGTATTGCACCGACATCCAGCGCATTCCCCGGCGGGATGAACTCACCGTTATCATCGAGAAATGGTTGGCGAGCTTTAGCGACGTCGGTAGTGCTTTGCGGAGCCTAGAGGAGTTCGACGTACCCTGTGCACCGGTGTTGACCGTGGAGGAGACGGTGCGAGATCCACATCTTCGCGCACGTGGCACAATCCGCACGGTGGATGATCCGCTACATGGTCCAGTAGAGATTCCGGGAATGCCGATTCGATGGAAAGACCACCCAAACAACATTCCCCTTGTGGCACCGACATTGGGTCAACACAACGAACAGGTCATGGCCGAACGACTAGGTCGCAGTCAAAGTGAGATAGAGGAATTACGTCAAGCGGGCGTGCTAGTCGAGAAAAATATCTAAATTAATCGCTTCCGCCGAGACCAATCAATAACGGCGTCGATACACTGTTTCAGGTGCACGGGTTGTCCGGCGTAATAATGCGTAGCGCCCTTTATGTTTATGAATTCTTTGTCTGTGGTTGAGAGTGCTGCGTGAATCAATGGATTGTGCGTTGCCGGTACCGCATCGTCGGCCTGGTTCTCGATCTGCAACACGGGGGTATTGCGAATACGTCTGGCGCTGTCAACGCCCTTGACCTGTGACCTATCATACGACCACTGGGAAAGCCATGAGCGCAGTGATGAGTATCGTCCGAGCCCGGACGGCGCCGCGTTCACTACTCGCGGATCACCGAGAAAGGTCCAATTTGATTTTCGTCCATTCGGATCAATCGTCGGATCGATCCAGCGGACATCGCACATAGTTCGGTGGACAGTGAATGCGCGCTCAATTTCTCCATCGTCGCGTTTTCGGAATACGCTTAGTAAGTCTTCAACCCATTGTGTGATGCGGCGGTTACGTGCAATCTGCGCCGCGCGAAATTCACCCACGAAATCTTGAGTAAACGGGGGACGATGTGGGCATTCAGGATGATAAATGTCTAGCTTTTGGTCCCGTTGATCGGGATTAAGTTCATCGATTACAGAAGGATCTAACCATTCGGTTAGAGTCTCGGCGCGACTCAAGTGCGCCGCGATGAAGATGACACCATCGGCAATTGGCAGATCCGCTTCAGTCAGATCGTACGGATCACCCGCCGGCGTATGCGTGATCGAAGGTGACTCGGCTTGACTTTGATAAAATAGTGATAACGATCCGCCTCCTGACCAACCAACCAGTATAACCTTGCGATAACCGAGGTCTTCGCGCGCGTAGCGGACATATTGTCCGAGGTCGACCGTAACCTTTTCCATGATGAGCGCGCTATCGTTCTTTGGATAACGACTGCCGGCACAAATGACATGGAGGCCGGCATCGGCTAGCGCTTGCGGCATTGGTAGTAGCTGCAAGGTTGAGGCCGGGTGCATGAAGATGTACACAGTATGGGATGATTTTTCCGGTATAAAGTGCTGACCCTCGAGCGCTACTATCCCTTGTGAGCCAGCAAAACCATAGGTTTCAGTAAATTTTGTGGTTTCTGAAAAGCGGAGAATTGTAGGCCGGCGCTTCCATGCGATTTTATTTTCTAAGGTCATTTGACACTCGCTATCGGAACTATAGATTGGAGTTCGTCGTTGACGGCCGGAATAACGCTATCTGCAAAT
>CAYFFH010000337.1:0-3439 GCA_964342175.1 uncultured Enterobacteriaceae bacterium
TATTTAAATTAATTAATTTATTTAAATTTTCGTGAGAAACAGTAATTATATGACAACCGATACGTGAGGCCTCGAATATATTAAATACTTCTCTAGGGCTAGCCCACAAAAGCTCAGCTTTTGGATTGCTACTCAAAATTGTCAGACATTCTTTCATTAACGGGACGGGATCCCTACCTGTATCAGCGACCCGACCAGCAAAAACGGAAATAATCGACGATACGGAGGAATTAAGGCTTGATATAACGCGTTCCACCTGTTTCGCGGTCATCAACGCAGTGACGTTTAATGAAACGCCTACATCAGATAAAGACTTAAGTATAGGTAAAGTAAATTCTCCTTTAGTAGTCGTAACAGGAATTTTTACGTTCACATTATCGCCCCAGGAAGCTATCTCAATTGCCTGTTTCTCCATTGTCGGCAAATCATCTGCAAACACTTCAAAAGACACCGGCATATCTTTGATTTCTGCGAGAACCCTTTTCGCAAAGTTAGCATAGTTAGTGACCCCTGCTGCTCGCATTAAGGTTGGGTTTGTTGTAAAGCCGGATATGTATTCTCTTTTAGCCAACTCCAAAATACCAGGTAAGTCTGCCCCATCGGCAAAAATTTTTGTTTTTAATTGGTCAAGCATGCTATTTTCCCGAGATCATTTAGTTTAACTAGATCTCTAATTAAAGGTTCCTAACTAAAACACTAAGATCTTAACTTTACCGGAAAACGCCTCTTGAAAAAACCGCAGTTTTTATTGCGTTTAGGGAAAAATTTTGATCTATTTTATTTAAAAATAAGGTTTTTATTGGATCAATTGTGTTTCCAGTATTTTAGTAATTGCTTCGCGAAGACTAGAAGTTGAAACCCAGGGAGCTGTCGTCAATTTTTCCTTATAGTTACGATCGATCAAAATGGTCCGACAACCGAAACTTTTGCCTGCCTCTATATCTGACCATCTGTCACCTATAATAAAGCTTAGTTCAGGTGAAATATTCATTTTTTCAGCGGCGGTATGAAGCATGCCTGGGTTAGGTTTTCTGCAAAAACAGCCCGCATTTTGCGAGTGATAGCATGCCAATATTAAATCAACTTTTGTAACGGCGTCCAGATGCTCATGCATCTTTTCCACCTCAGTCAAAGAAGTTAATTTATTACCAACATCCGGCTGATTGGTTACTACTACAAGTAAAAAGCCGGCCGCTTTTAATCTCAATAGTTGTTTTTCAACACCTTGATAAAGCTGGAAATCCCTATAAAGAGCGGGTGCATACGGCTTTCCATTTTCAATTCGACAGCGATTGAGAACACCATCCCGATCTAAAAAAACAGCCTTATGCACCTTTCTCCTCGTTACCTAAATTTAAGTTTAATAATATGGTAGAAATTACAAAACATTTCATGAGGTTTGATCTAAGCTTTTTTATTACCATTTTGTCGGTTTAATTTGTAATTTAGGATGAGAAACCAAACAGTGCCAAATCACTCCCTGAAATTCCTCTGCGTGTGGTGTAATGCGCTCATCATTGACAGTTGGGGTCACGACGACGCAATCGCCAACTTGTTTGGTATACCCGCCGTCTCTTCCAACAATTCCAAACACTCTTGCGCCAATTTTTTTTGAATATTCAAGTGCCTCTATAATGGGTACACTTACGCCATATTCAGCGTTTCCACCGCCTACAGAAAGGACGAATAAAGCATCCGAATTTGTTAATGCACTCACCTTGAGCCACTCAACAAAAACTGTATCCCACCCTTCATCGTTAACTCTGGCAGTCAACTCGGATACATTATCTGTTGCACTATAGGCTTCCAAACCACAAAGTTTTCTAAAGTCATTTACTGCATGTCCAGCGTTTCCGGCACTCCCGCCTGCGCCGACCAAAAATAATCGGCCTTTATTTTCCCTCAGGATAGCAAGTTCTTGGGCTAAAAGCTCTATTATCTCTGGTTCTATTAGTCCTGCCAGTTGCCGAACTTCTTCTAAATAGGTTTGCGAATGAGTTTCCATCTATTGTCTAATTTTCCTTATTTATCGGTAAACCAGTTTGTAAAAACTAATATAAGTTGTTATTTTCGGACGCTTCTTTATTAAAGTGAAATGTCTTCCAAAGAAATCCAGAAGTTTAACATTTATTATATTTGTCTTCGATATTTTATAAACTGTTAGGAAACTATTAAAGTGTAAGTGGCGCAATTCCATAACACGTTTAGCTTAAGTTTATTCCGAGAATGATCGAAGAACCGCTTCTTCAAATTTCGATAGTTATGGCTGTTCAAAATGAAGCCGAACATATCGGTTTTATCGATGAACTACTGAAACGTGAAAACAGTGTTGTTGGTGAAATACTCATTATTGAAGACCGATCGACTGATAAAACTCTTGAAAAATGCCTTGCATTAGAAAAGAAATACAAGAACGTTAAAATTTTTAAAAATAAATCTACTCTAAATCTTAATCAAATGATTATGTTTCTCTTGGAAAAGGTTGAAACAAAATATGTACACATCAGATCTCCACACGATTTTTATTGCGATGGATTTTATAGATTTCATTTTAATCGATTAACTAGGGAACCCCAAATTCAGTTGTCCACAAATAAGAGTAAGAATTCTAACTCATCCGTTGAATTCAAAATGGAAGGTTTAAACCTTAGTCGTTTTTGGACAAAAGTTTATAACCAAACCCTTGACCACAGTATTTCCTCATGCGGCTTTGTAGCAGAAATTCAATCTATTAAGAGTGTTTGGAACAAATACATAAATTTTGATATATATACAGACTGGCTTGTAAAAAAAGAACTTAGTCATTTTTATCGAAGCGTTCATTCTTTTAAGCTTCTGTCATTTTATAATAATGAAATTGAAAAAGAAGGAGTTCTGGCAAAAGAAAACCAGAGCTCAGCAAACATAACCAAATTACTTAATATGACTCATAAAAGCTTCTGGGAACTCGAAAACAGACACTATGTTACATTTCCCGAACATGAAGTCGGTATTATTGAAGCATTTTGTTGCTTGAAACCAAAATGGTTTAAGCTCAATTGGTTGATAGCTTTTACGATGAAAGCGTGCCTTTACACCGTGAAAAGGATGGCCCGTTTTTTTATTTCTAATCGTTAAACACAGCTTGGCTAAGTTCTAAAAATGAAAGTAGTTATTAATACTGTTGTTTGGGGAGATAAATATATCGATACCTATCTTAGGTATTCGATTCCTAGTTTGATGAGTGACGGAAATTTCTTAGACCCGTTGGTTCAGGAAGCCATTACACTGCAAATTATGTCTACAGAATCAGGCTTTAAAAGAATGGGTCATGATCCAATCTATTCTAGGCTAAAAAACCTTCTAAAAGTAGAAGAATTGTCCATACCGGATATCAATATGGTAGGGAAAGAGGATACCTATAAGTACGATAGGGTTAGCGACTGCCAATACTCTGCGA
>CAYFFH010000338.1:0-3417 GCA_964342175.1 uncultured Enterobacteriaceae bacterium
GTGTGGCTCGACCCCGGTATACATCCCACCCATCACGCCAGCCAGGGCGACAACCCGGTCGCTATCCGCTATGACTAACGTACCGGTATCGAGCTCAACGGTGTTGCCATCCAATAGTTCTAGCGTCTCGCCCACGCGGCCGTTGCGAACATGGATACCACCGTTGAGCTGATCGAGATCGAATCCATGCATTGGTTGACCGAGTTCTAGCATCACGTAATTCGTTACGTCCACTACTGCGCTGACGCAACGAACACCACAGCGGCGAAGCCGCTCGCGGATCCATAGCGGCGTTTCAACGGCAGCATTTACATTACGAATCACCCGCCCGACATAACGGGGACATCCATTCGGATTTTCAATTACGGCAGAGAATTTATTGTCGATACGGGCAGGCACGGGGGGTACGGCCGTCTCACTCATCGGCATATTTGTCAACACCGCGACCTCGCGGGCAATACCTATCATCGATAGACAATCACCGCGATTTGGGGTCAACTCGATATCGAAAACTTCGTCCTCGAGTTGCAGGAATTCCTCAATGGGCAAACCAATTGGAGCATCTGCCGCAAGCTCGAGCAAACCACCACTGTCCTCACCTAGGTCTAACTCGGCCGCTGAGCACAACATCCCGGCCGAGGCGACCTCGCGAATCATCGCATGTTCGATGATCCGCCCATCTGGCAATGTTGCGCCGGGTGACGCATAGGCGACGAACATGTTCGCCCTCACGTTAGGTGCGCCACAGACAACATCAACTACCTTCCCATTCCCGATCTCTACGCGACAGCAAGACAGTTTTTTCGCTTTCTCATGTGGCAATGTCTCAAGCACTTTTGCGATCGACACTCCTTTCATCCGCCGGGCGGCCGGCTTAAGGCTGTCCACCTCCAAACCCACCATCGTGAGGCGCTCGGCTAACTCCGAGTTCGACAACTCGAAGCTCACCCTCTCTTTCAGCCATTGTGCGGTAACTTTCATTTGAATCTAGAATTGGCGTAAGAACTGAAAATCATTTTCAAAGAACACACGCAAGTCCGCCACGCCGAAGCGGAGCATCGCCAACCTTTCAACACCTAGGCCAAATGCAAAACCTTTGTAACGGGTCGCATCGATGCCGACATTAGAGAGGACCCTGGGGTGCACCATGCCACAGCCAAGCACTTCCAACCAATCGCTAACGCCGTGTTCAGACTCGAGTTTTATATCGATTTCAGCAGATGGTTCGGTAAACGGAAAATACGACGGACGGAATCGCATGACCAAATCGTTTTCATCAAAAAATTCGCGCAAGAATGTCTCCAATACACCTTTTAAATCTCCCATAGTCACCTGTGTATCAATAAGCAACCCTTCGACTTGATGGAACATCGGCGAATGCGTTTGGTCGTAATCGCAACGGTAGACTCGCCCCGGGGCGATAACTCTCAATGGCGGCTCGCGCGACTGCATTACGCGAACTTGAACAGGTGAGGTATGAGTTCGTAACAGGCGGCCATCACCAAAATAAAACGTGTCGTGCATCGCCCTGGCAGGATGGTGGGAAGGAATATTAAGGGCTTCGAAATTATGATAATCATCTTCGACCTCTGGGCCATCGCAAACTTCGAAACCCCATCGGACGAAAAGTTTTTCGATCCTAGACATCGTCAAACTTATTGGGTGGACAGCCCCAATGGTGGAACCTCGTCCCGGAAGAGTTATATCAATGTGGGCACGCGTAAGTTCCGCATCCAACTGCTCCTTTTCCAGCACCGCTTTCCGCTGCTCTATGGTGTCGCCAATTTCTTTTTTTGCCAAGTTGATTAGGCGCCCCGCTTCCGGGCGTTCGTCAGGCGAGAGTTTCCCGAGACCTTTGAGTTGCTCGGTAAGGATGCCCTTTTTACCGAGATACTTAACCCGCACTGCAGCGAGTGCTTCAAGCGTCTTGGCTGCGGCAACCTCAATTCCTGCTAATTCGCTGATTTCCTGGGTATTCGACATCTCGTTATCCAAAAACAGACAAAATAAACCGCACAAACAAAGCGGGGAAAGGCAAAGCCTTTCCCCGTCATTACCAGCGTGAAGGCACGAGCCCTCTGATGCTAATTCACTAGCGCGGCTTTTGCTTGCTCAACTAGCAGGCCAAATGCCTCACGATCATTCACTGCTAAATCTGCAAGAATTTTTCGATCGATATCAATCTCCGCCAGACTCAAGCCATTAGTGAACCGTGAATAACTCAAACCAAATAATCTAGCAGCGGCATTAATCCGCACAATCCAAAGCGCACGAAACTGGCGCTTGCGCTGACGTCGGTCGCGGTAGGCATACTGTCCCGCTTTCGTAACCGCCTGTTTTGCAACACGGTAAACGTTTTTACGTCGTCCTTGATACCCCGTGGCTTGGTCTATAACTTTTTTATGTCTGGCATGCGCCTGAACGCCCCGTTTCACTCGTGGCATATCTAAACTCCTTCCTTCCTACAGCGTGGGTACCATTTGTCGAACGGCAGCCTCGTCAGCATGATCAATCAACGTTGCGTGGCGCAAATGACGTTTTCGCTTCGGACTTTTTTTCGTCAAAATATGTCTCTTATGCGAGTGACGGCGTTTAATACGGCCAGTCCCTGTCTTGGAAAAACGCTTAGCTGCACCTCGATTAGTCCGAATTTTAGGCATCTAAGCCCCCTACTCCCATAATTAACTGCACAATTCTGAATTAGTCGCGAGGCTTGCCGCTTACCAAGTGCAGGATTGATCGGCGATCCCTCAGCTTCTTTTACGCGCGCTTCGGCGCTATCACCATTACCATCTGCCGGCCTTCCATCTTCGGAAACTGTTCGACAACACCCATGGCCGACAAATCTGCCTCGACACGTTTCAACATTAAACCGCCGAGTTCTTGATGAGCCATTTCTCGACCACGGAAACGCAATGTCACTTTAACTTTATCGCCATTATCAAGAAATCGTCTCAGACTCCGTAATTTTATCTCGTAGTCACCATCATCAGTCCCAGGTCGAAACTTGATCTCTTTTACCTGTATTTGCTTCTGCTTTTTCTTCGCAGCCGACTTTTTCTTATTGAGATCGAAAAGGTACTTCCCAAAGTCCATTACACGACAAACCGGCGGTTCACCATTTGGAACAATTTCTACTAGATCAAGTTGGCTATCGTTGGCCCGTTGCTGCGCTTCATCGATTGACACCACCCCGACGTTTTCCCCGTCTGCAGCAATCAACCTGACTTCTGGCGATGTTATGTCGTCATTAACGCGATTCTTTTTATCTGCGGCGATACGCGTGCTCCTTCATAGAAATAACCGTGCTACGCAGCAAATTCACGGATGTGGGCGACGAAGTCACCAAGCGACATCATGCCCAGGTCTTCCCCGGCTCGCGTGCGCACGGCTATTTTGTTGTTATCAACTTCCCGT
>CAYFFH010000339.1:0-3411 GCA_964342175.1 uncultured Enterobacteriaceae bacterium
CGAAGATTACGTCCATTGCGTCTTGGGGGACTAATTCGCGATCAATTGGAACGTTCATGGATTGTAGATCGGAGAAACGTGCCGTGCGTTCGATAATTTCGACATTTGTCATGTTTCTTTTCATTGTCTTACCTCCAGAGTTTTCTTGATGCAATCGCGGCACCCTCGGATAATGCGCTTAACTTAGCCCACGCAACGTCTGGTGCAACCATCACGTAACCCGCGAACGTAGAGAATCCGCAATCCGTACTCGCGATCACACGTTCGCGGTCGCCGACCACGTCAACAAAATCACAAATACGTTTGGCGACTAATTCCGGGTGCTCCAAATAATTGTAGGTCACATCGATGCAACCTGGATACAACACTAAATCCGGAGGTGGTGGAATTTTCCGGAACAATTCTATCTCGTGTTGATGACGTGGATTTGCACAGGCAAGTGATAGACCACCGACGTTCGCTCGGTATAACAAAGGCAATAGAGGCTCTAGTTCAATGTCGTCAACATGTGGTCCATCCCAGTTCCCCCAGCAAAGATGCAAGCGGATTTTCTCGGGCGGAATGTCCGCGATGGCCATGTTAAGAGCATCGATATGTAACTCTACACGTTGTAGAAACTCATTGAGGGGCCGATCGAGATACATAATTTGCCGCTCAAGCGCGAGATCAGGCGCATCGAGCTGAAGCATATGTCCCCGGTCTATGATCAGTTCGTATTCTTTTTTCATCTCACGCGCGATTGCATAAACGTAGTCGCGATCTGTTACATAAGTCGGATGATCGGGATGGCGCAATAATGTGGTTGATAATATTCCCGGAGTTGCTGCCGTTACGAATGTATGGGTAAACGTTTTTGATCTGTTAGACTCTGTCGCTAGGACTTCGTCGAATAAATCGAGTTCTTCAATCGCCTGTGCGTCGTCATAGGATAGTTCAGCAACACACTGTGGCATTTGCCAGGTTGTAGCCGATTCCGCTATGTCGTCGATTCCAGCACGTTTTCCCATGAGTGCGGCAAATTTGGGAAATTTGGCGAAGTCCGTCACGGTTCCACGGACTGTTTTGCCGCCAAACCCGCTCATTCGATTTTTTGCGTAAATAGAAAAACCGAGTCGTGGTATTTCGCCGTCAGAAGGGATATCGACTCCGGCCGCAGCTTGCATGCGTACAGCTTCGGCCATTTCTGTTCGTGCTTGGGAGACGAATTCGGTACGATCAACTGGGGTGCCTGCTTCCATATCACTCAGCATTTTTAGTAGCTGATCGGACCGCGGCAGACTACCAACATGGGTCGTTAGGATCCGGTCCTCGTTAGTTATCATCGCTAACTCCTAAAACAATATTGCTGTAGATTTTATTTTATATTACCAGGGGGCGGGAGCGGAAATAACAGCTATCGATGATAGCTCGACTCGATCATCAGGGAATTTCTAAAATAATTCGGACTCCAGCAATCATTGCATCGTCAATACCGTTAGCACTCCCGGGGTCAATCACAATTTGGACGTCTGGTTGCAGCATCAACCAGTTATTTAGCTGGTATGTATAGGTCAGTTCGATGGCCGTTTCAGCACGACGTTCAAGTCCAGTTATTCGCCGATATTTAGCGTTGATACGCGCGTGGGCGATACCGGCACTTAAAGTGTCTTCATCACGCCCTTCGAATGGCGCTGTCCAATGGAGTCGGGCGCCAAAGTAACTTCCAATTTCATTGAGACTAGTGTGTGAAATTCCAAGTTGCAAAAAGAGGCCGAGAGTGCCATCAGCACAAATCGTTGTGAGGGGCAACTCGGTGATCATGTAAGCGCCTAAATTATCATCGCGAGTATGCCCAGCGACATCCTCGAAGGTCGCAGTGGTGTACCATATACCAATCGCAACTTTGGTTGGCATCGCGTGGGTGATATCAAAAACCCCGGCTTCCCCGATGAAAAATACGCCGTCTCCTTTATCAAAGTGAATGTGCGTTCCGAATTTATCCGTTGGCTTACCTGGAACGCCGTCGTAAATTCCAGTCGAGATATAAGTTCTCTCGCTTGGTGCGATCCTAGCGACTGCACCAAGAGCAGTAGTAGGAAACAGTGATGCTTTTACTTGAGTAACCTCTGGTCCGTTGCCGAAGGAGCTGTGGAGTAGCTTTGATGCACGTTCCAAAACATAAAATTCGGTGTTTAGATCGTGCAGTCCTATGAGCACGGAGGTGCTTTCATTCGGGAAAGTGTATTGATACCAAGCCTCAAATAGTTTTGCAGTGTTTGGCGCCTCGATACTACTGATAGTCTGAATATCGCCAATGCGCTCGGCACTGAAATTCTGGCCGATAGTCCCGAGAATATTGAGTTTTATGTGATGGGAGTGGTTTCTTCCTCCGCTATCCCATGCGACATCACCGACAGCTTCAATTGTGCCTGGTATTTCTATTCCACGCTTCCGGCCGCCATCCAGATTTGCGAGCAGATCAAAGGTCGCAACTATGCCGAGAGACCAATCGACCATCGTGTCGTCGGTTGCCATCGTATCGACATAAGGGCTGCAAAGAAAAATTACAACAAGTAACCACAACACACAATGATTTGAAATTTTCTCACGGCACGACAATGGGGAGAATCTAGGATAGGGAAATTCAAACGGGGCTAAAAGAATGATTGTGAATTGGGTGATAATGCTGTGATTGTTTTTCGTGTAGCTCCGAGTCGATCGTCGTTGACTGGGCTAACTGCGAGCAGCGGGGTGTCTACACCAGCATTGCGAAATTCCTGTAGTTGCCGGCGGCAATCATTCGGTGTTCCGAAGACGCACACTTCTTCAACTAACTCGCTGGGGATTTGCCTTGCTACATCTCTACGCGTCCCCGTTTTTAGAATCGTTTGTATCGAATCCATTGCTTTTTTGAATCCCGCACGTCTCCATTGTCGTCGGTAGTTCGGAAGCTGAGCGAAGAAAGCGAGGTTGTAACGAGCTGCGGAGCGGGCGGCCATTTCATCTTCACTCACGAATGTTGGGACACTTAATATACAACCGAAGCGACCATTAGTAGGGTGCGCTACTGATCGAGCGCTCTTCGCCGCATCTAATAACACCGGTAGGTGTGATAGCGGTGTTAGAAAGGGCATTAAGCCATTTGCACAAGTGCCGGCAATAACTGCGCTCTCAACAGTATTCCCAGCAACATAGATTGGCACGGGATACTTCGCTACCGGTTGTCTAAAGAACCTCAACCTTGCCCTACCCTGTAAGTTCTCGATGGTAGACTCGACGTAGTTTTGCAGCACTTCTCGGGGATTGCCCATGTCTATACCGAGCGAGACCAGCATGCTCCGATGACTCGTGCCTAGTCCCAGAATGAAGCGACCGGAGCTTAATTCACCAATCGCTCGTGCGGTCGAGGCTGTTGAGAATGGATGGCGGAAA
>CAYFFH010000340.1:0-3403 GCA_964342175.1 uncultured Enterobacteriaceae bacterium
CGCCAGAGAGGCTCGGAGAATTGAGGGATCAGTTGGTTGTGCCGCACGATCGGCCCGGCAATCAATTGCGGGAAAAAGCTGACAAAAGCTGCGTACTCAATCAACCGATAGGTCGGAGCTTTACCTCGATAGCAATCAACTAAATAAGACACTTGCTGGAAGGTGAAAAAGCTAATCCCGAGCGGTAGGACAATACCCCAACTCTGATGTTCTACGCCAAATGCATGCAAAACATTTTCAGCGAAAAAATTAGCGTACTTGAAGAAACCGAGTACAGCGAGATTTAAACCGATTCCAATTACCAGGATCCCGGGCTTCCGGATCATGCCGTAGAGTCGGATTATGAGCCACGTTATTAATATCATGGCACCTAACAGCGGCACAAAGCGCGGATCCCACCAGCCATAGAAGGCTAGCGATAGGGTCGTCAAAATCGCGATGCGCGCGGTATAGGATTTAGCGAACGCGTAATAGGCTAACAAGCTCAGCGGTAAAAATAGGAACAGAAAGGCTTGGGAAGAAAATAACATTGGACCCTATATTACACTGGGATGGTAATGACCGAGAGTCCGTTTTGTAGTTATTGCGAAAGTGATCGCGCCGAAACTGAAAATCAATCATTCGTTGACGCCGAATACTCTTTAAGTTTAGCGGATCCGAGCCCGTATAACCTCCGGGGACGAGAGTAATTTTAAGGTATTACTGACGACACCCTCACCAAAATGAGACAACTTATTCCCGTGTAATTTGATCACTTAACGGCCGATGCAATGATAAGAAAACCCGAGTTCTTCCATGTGCGCGCGCTCATACACATTGCGCAAATCGATGAAGATTGGTGAATGCATCTGCGCTTTACCACGTATAAGGTCTAGTCCGCGATACAAATTCCACTCTGTCAGCAAAACAACTGCATCGGCGTTTACGAAAACATCGTAGTGGTCAGTGCAGTAGGTAAACGCCCGGGGTAACAGGTTACGGGCTTCATCCATCCCTTGCGGATCATGAACTCTTATCTGCGCGCCGTTTTCAAACAATGGCGGCAAAATCGACAAAGCCGGAGCATAGCGCATATCATCCGTCTCAGGTTTGAATGTGAGGCCAAACACACCGATCGTTTTGCCGCTCTCTGAGCCCCCAAGTGCAGCGCGAATTTTTTTTATCATGCGTGCCTTTTGCGTCGCATTGACCTCGATAACTGATTCGACGATACGACTTGGGGTATCGTGTTCCTGAGCGATTCTGACCAAAGCCTGGGTGTCTTTAGGAAAGCAAGATCCGCCGTACCCGGGACCAGGGTGAAGGAATTTACCACCAATACGTTTATCCATTCCCATCCCCCTGGCTACCGCATGCACATCTGCACCGACGGCTTCGCAAAGCATGGACACCTCGTTGATAAAACTTATCTTCGTCGCTAAAAAAGCATTGGACGCGTACTTAATTAACTCAGCGCTCTCAAGATCGGTAATCAGCACCGGCGTTTCGATCAGATTAAGTGGTCTATAAAGTTCCCGTAACAACTTTTCCGCCCGTTCGCTTTCCACACCGATGACCACCCGATCCGGACGCATAAAATCGGAAATCGCCGCGCCTTCGCGCAAGAATTCAGGGTTCGATGCCACGTCAAAATCAGCTTCGGGGCTAGCTTCTCGAATTATGCTCGCGACGTTTCTAGCAGTGCCAACCGGTACTGTCGATTTATCAACAATGACCGTATAGTTCTCTAGATAGAGTGCAAGTTGCTCCGCAACTTCGTAGACAAAACTCAAATCCGCAAAACCATCTCCGCGCCGACTAGGCGTACCAACCGCTATAAAGACTAGATCCGCAGTACCCGCCACGGCCCCTAAATCGCTAGTAAACGTTAGGCGTCCATCACGTACGTTACTCCCAACTAATTCTTCCAGACCGGGCTCATAGATCGGGATCTCGCCGCTGTTTAACCTCGAAATCTTTTTCGCGTCTACATCGACGCACGCCACGTTGGCCCCGAACTCCGCAAAACATGTCCCTGAGACAAGCCCGACGTAACCCGAACCGATCATTACAACGTTCATCTGAGTTTAGAGTCTCCAGTGTGTTATTCGTACCGGCTTGGAGTCACGATCTAATCGCGCTTTAACGTCAACCACGATACCACCCTCGCCTCGCAAATATTTGACAATGCCATCCCATCCTGCATCAATAAATTCGGTGTGCGGAACGGCGAGCACAACAACATCTGAAGCGGCGAGGTTTTCTGGTTCAAGTAATTTAATATCGTACTCAGAACGAGCTGCTGATGGGCTCGCAAACGGATCGTGGACTTGAACTTGGATGCCGTATCCGCGCAGTCTTTGAACGATATCGATCACTCTCGTATTACGTAAATCTGGGACATCTTCTTTAAATGTAAACCCAAGAACCGTGACTACACTACCCTTCACCACCAAACCAGAATTGATCATCAATTTGATCGTCTCATCTGCAACGTAGTTGCCCATATCATCGTTAATATTTCGCCCCGCTAGTATCACCTGAGGGCTATAGCCGGTCTTCTGCGCTTTGTGTGTCAGGTAGTACGGATCAACGCCAATGCAGTGACCGCCGACGAGGCCAGGCTCAAATTTCAAAAAATTCCACTTCGTCTCAGATGCCGCAAGCACATCCCGGGTGTCGATGTTCAAGCGTTGAAAAATCAGAGCCAACTCATTCATCAGCGCGATATTGAGATCCCGTTGCGTGTTCTCGATCACCTTCGCGGCTTCGGCAACTTTAATCGAAGCAGCACGATGGACCCCGGCGGGTACAACGCTTTCATAAACCTGAGCCACGACCTCCAAAGTCTCGGTGTTTTGTCCCGATACGACCTTAGTAATGTTCGTGAATGTATGCTCCTTATCACCTGGGTTGATGCGTTCCGGGGAGTATCCAACAAAGAAATCTTTGCCACAAACAAGTCCGGAGCTACGTTCAAGGACGGGAACGCAGTCTTCTTCGGTTGCACCTGGGTAGACAGTCGATTCAAAAACAACAATATCGCCTTTTTTTAATTGGTTGCCGACAGTTTCGGCCGCATTAAGCACCGGTGTCAGATTCGGAACCTTCGCTCTATCGATTGGAGTGGGGACGGCGACAATATGGAAATCGGCGAGCGCAATATCCAAAACGTCAGAGGTAAATAATATGTTCGAACCAACCAATTCCGCTGCCGTTACTTCAAGCGTGCTATCGCGGCCTTGCTGAAGTTCGGCGACACGCCCCGCATCTATATCAAAGCCAACACAACGTTGTTTGTGCCCAAACGCAACTGCGACAGGTAACCCAACGTAACCTAGCCCAATCACGGAGACTTTGCGGTTATGAGTACTCATTCGACTTTATAATATTCCTTATACCAAGCGATAAAGTTAGCGATACC
>CAYFFH010000341.1:0-3359 GCA_964342175.1 uncultured Enterobacteriaceae bacterium
TATCACTGCCCTCTAGTATCTGTGTGATAATATTGTTTGAAAGATTTGGACTCTCAAGGAGGCTTAAAAAAGATCCGACATGTTTTCCACTTGTGTCACCTGCAAGGATCTCTTTTGCCGCTTTATTAAACACGTCTTTGGGCAGGCTGGGATGTTTAATCGCGATTTTAAAGATCATAGAATCATCTTTATATGTCTCTAATATGTTAGCAACCAGATCAGGAGGCATATCTTCTCTCACCAATGCTGTATTCAAAACGTTCCAGTTGTTATCTCTCGGCTCCCTCATCGAGCGTATATTTAGTGACTGGTTTTCCTGATAGTATCTTTTTAGCCCATTACCTATCATCTTTCTTACCACCGGCCATGGAGTCGCTTTGTTTCTCACTAGAGCCTGGCGGAGAGTGACCTCATCGTTACTAGTGGGTGGACCTTCTAGATCGATCTCACCGCTAGCGATAAACTCAGATATGATCTCATCTTTAGCCTTGCGTATAGCCACTGATCTTATAAACCCTTTAGCCTTTCCGCTCAAAACCCGTCTAACGATATTCTGACTGACATCTTGAAGATTCAATAGCATGTTAGGATTAACTTCTCCTCTTTTCCACAACGACTTAATGTAATCATACATCGTATCCTGCATATTGTAGTCCATATGTTGCCCATGGTTTTGTATCATTATCTCAAGAAAATCATTAAACTCTTCATGACCCATTCCTCTCGTATATTTCTTAAAAAGCTCAAAATCTTTAGCAGCTGCCTCCATCTGTTTCTTTGCCGGATGCTTGCCTTTTATCACTCCTGCATGCTTTTTCATAGCCAACATGATGGGACCATACTCTAGGCCAAGCGCTAACTGCAGTCTTTTCCCATCCATCCCTTCATTTGTTGAGTCGACTGATACACCTCCTCTTTGGCCATCTAAAATCGGTTCTCCGTTAACAAATCCCACAGACATCTTTGCATAAGGGTCTTTTCTCGGATTTGCACCTTTCTTAAGAATATAATATAAAACAATATTCTCATCGCCCCTAGCGACATATGATAGGAATAGATTCTGTGACTTTGTCGCAGCTGTGCACCACTTAGTGTCCATTCCCCAGAAACATGAACTCTCAACGGTCTTAGGCATGACAACGTTAAACTGCGGCCCTTTGTATATGTAAGATGTCTGTGCTCTTTTTATATCCTCCTTCTCCCTCTTGCCTCTCTGCTTCTGCTCAAGATGATTAAGCATATCTCTTAAGTCATGAATATATTCAAATTTATTAATATCAGCACTATAAAAACTGTCAGGATCATTGTCCGGATCGTATAGCTCACGAGCTCTAGCCCTAGCAGCAATTGCGGACTTATTTTTCTCAAATGATTTAAGAGTAGGAATCATATCGTCTATGGGCTCATAATAGTGATCACCATCAGGTTCAGTGTTTTCCTTAAAAACTTTTAGCAGCCATTGGAGTGTTGAGTTTGAAAGGCCGGCATTTGAAGCATATAGTAAATCTTCCCTATGTCTTGGATTGTCTACGTTTTGCAAAAGCCTGTCGATGAAAGCCTCTTGAAGAAGTTGCATCCTTATAAACGTTCTTAGTCTACTTTCTGTTATTATCATGCTGTGTCTCTGTCTTTTAGTGTTTTCTGAGCTTGCCTCTTTATCGCATTGTTTTCTATTCTTGGAGACTGGATTAAGTAAAGCAATATCTCTGTGGGTGTCTTTTTAAGTGACGCTAGCCTTAAAAGCGTCCATCCTCGAGGAATAATAAGATGTGATCTTTTATCCCATATTTCCTGTATGAGCTCTGATGTGACAGCGGGATTTGCTAGAACGTCAACAAACAGAACGCCATCATCAATCTTAAGCGACGCCTTTCTCAAGTCAGCAGATCGAAGCATGGGATTTCTAAGTATTTTTCTGAATAGCTGTTTCGTACCGTCGTCCGGAGATCTGGGCTGTTTAAGAAGAATATTGAGCATATGAGAAAGAATCTCTGAGGGTATTTTGGGATTTTCTGCAAGCCTGCTATGCACGTGAGAGATCTCGCCATAACCAGGCCTGGGTTCAATGAGAGGTTCTTTTCTATATATTGACATTAATACTTCTGGGCTGGACCCCTCACTTTCTGCAATATAACCCGTCGCATCAGGCCACGTGTCTATAAGATACTGCAGTGTTCTGTTTGATGCATTTTTATTTTGCGATATCGCTCGATAAACATCAGAGTTTATATATCTATGTGAGTTAGGCTGGAATCGTTTAAAAAACTCACCTGGATTTCTAGCGTACATATCAAGCAACTCTTGATCACCCGCGTATATCAACGCCTCATGTGCAACCCATATGGTTTTATCATTCTCCAGTATCCACGTAGCAACATCAGGACCTGCATTTTCAGCAACCATCTGTCTTATTCTATCGTCCTTATTTGATGCCAGGTGCATTCCAACTTCTCTGCTTAGTGTGTATCCCTTCAAGAGCTCATTTATAAAATCATTTAATGTCTCACTCTCCATTCCTCTTGTATATTTTTTAAACAAGTCTAGAGATTTAGCTGCATCCTCCATCTGTCTCTTTGCTGGGTGCTTGCCCTCTATTGCTCCCGCATGCTTGTTCATAGCTGCCATGATCGGCTCATATTCTGCACCGAGCTCTTCCTCTAGATCTTCAACTCCAAGACCCACGTTTTTAACGTTGACTGACACTCCGCCATTTTCACCTCTAAGCTGTGGAACTCCATTGACATAGCCAACAGACATCTTTGCGTAAGGATCATCCCTAGGGTTTGCTCCCTTTTTTACGATATAGTATAAAACAATATTAGATCTATTTCGTGCCACATATGACAGGAATAGATTCTGTGATTTTGTTGCAGCAGTGCACCAATGGGTATTCAATCCCCAGAAGCACGAACTTTCTACAGTGTGAGGCATCACAACATTAAATTCTGGACCCTTGTAGACATACGTTGTCTGAGATTTTTTAATAGCTTCTCTTTCCTTCTTCCCTCTCTGTTTTGACTCTAGATGATTGACCATCATCCTGATATCAGCTACGTTCTCATAATCATTAATATCGGCACTATACTTCGCATATTTATATCCCGGGACATAAAGCTCACCTGCTCGAGCACGTGCTGCTATTGAGTTTTTATTTTTATCAAATGCTAAAAGGGTAGGTATAACATCCTCAACCTCTTCGTAATCTCCCCAGCTAGTTTGCAAGAGTCGTGCATACCAATCTAGGCCGGCATTTGAAACGCCGGCATTTGAAACTTTTAAAAGCACAGGTGCTTCGCCGGGATATTTCTCTATAAGCCTGTCTATAAATGCCTCTTGTAGAAGTCGCACCCTTATAAAAT
>CAYFFH010000342.1:0-3339 GCA_964342175.1 uncultured Enterobacteriaceae bacterium
CGGATATTTCTCTTGCGCTGATCGAGGATAAACCGCCCACCCTTCAGTTTGTATCGCACCAGGACCAATACAGTTAACTCTAATTCTGTGCGGAGCCCATTCAACCGCCACAGCTTCCGACACGGCGATGACGCCCGCTCGCGCTGCTCGCGTGTGCGCAACTCCATGTAGGCCTTGCTGTACTACGACGATATTGACGATGTTTCCAGGAACTCCGAGTCCACACCATTTTTTTGCTGCCGTCTGCATCATGTGCCAGGTGCCGTTTAGATTTGTATTAATCACGGCGTTCCACCCTTTCTCGCTAAAATCAAGTGCCGGTTGAGGAAATTGACCACCAGCACTATTAATTAACGTATCAATCGCTCCATGGCGTTCATAAACTCGGTCAAACGCAGCTTTAACGGACTTGCGCTCTCGAATGTCTACGGTAACCCAGTCCGATTTAAGGCCGCACGCATTAATCGCAGACCCGACCTCGATTAATTTAGCTTCTGTTCGTCCACAAATAATCACTTGTGCACCGAGCCGGGCCGCAAGCCACGCCGTCGCGCGACCTACACCGCTCCCACCTCCAGATACCATGACTATCTTTTCATCGAGCAATCCGTCTCGATACACGGTCGGGTGGGCTGCAAGCTCCTCATTAGTGGATGGAATCGTCACGTTGAAGCTCGCAGTACTTCACCGCTGATGATTATTTTGCGTACTTCGGTCGTCCCAGCTCCAATTTCAAGTAATTTATTTGCTCGATACAGGCGATTTATTTCGGACTCCCACACATATCCGGCACCACCATGAATTTGCAATGCTTCGTCTAACACTCGATTGAGTGTTGTCGCAGCATACATAAGCGAGGCAGCCGTCAAAGCATGAATTTGCCCTCGACCACCATCACCAACGTTCAGATTATTCGCCTCGGCAAGACCACGGTAGGTAAACGTGCGCATGGTCTCAACCCACACATACATATCAGCGATCTTTGACTGGATCATCTGAAAGTTGGCAATCGGACGACCAAACTGTTCACGCGTGCTGGCGTATTCGATTGACAATTCAAAAGCGCGTTCCGCAATACCTAGACACAATGGAGCAATTACCGCACGTTCTAGATCCAATCCACTCATAACCACTGCGACCCCTTGGTCTTCAATCCCGACGAGGTTTTCTGCTGGGACGCGACACTCATCGAAAAGCAGCTCCCCGGTCTGGCTTCCTCGAAAGCCCATCTTCGTTAGCTTCTGCGCCACACTGAAACCAGGAAAATCCTTTTCCACGATAAATGCGGAAATACCATGTGCACCCTTATCGGGAGAAGTCTTAGCGTAGATCAACAGGACGTCGGCGACGGGGCCGTTAGTAATATACATTTTTCGCCCGTTTAGTATGTAGTGACCACCGTCACGTCGCGCACTCGTGCGCATAGAGCCAAGCGCATCCGACCCCGCACCGGGCTCTGTGAGCCCAAGTGCACCCGTTGCTTTACCTGAACACAAGTTTGGAAGATATTTCCGCCTAAGATCATCATTCGCGTTGCGATAAATGTTATTTAGACACAGGTTTTCGTGTGCAACCCAGGAGAGAGACAGAGCGTAGTTCCAGCGCGCCATCGCTTGGCAAACGAGTCCACTGGTAAAATAATCAAGGCCAACCCCGCCAAAGTGCTCCGGTACGGTGAGGCCGAAATAACCCTGTTCTCCGATCCGCTGGAATATATTTTCTGGCCACCACTCCTCTTCATCCATCCGGCTAGCGAGAGGATAAAGTTCCTTACGCGAATACTTGTCTACTTCGTCAAGCATTAGCTGCTGCTCCGGTATAAGGCCAAAACCGTGCTGTCCGTTCGATTGTAACGGTGACTTTTCGGTTTGTCCGGATGGTGACATGTGAAGCTCCGATGCCGACTAATGGATATTATCTTGAGTGATCAATGAATGCGTACGCTGAGGTTATCTAACGTCCCTCCCGCTGTCTACGCTGTACCGGGGTAGCGATGTTGTGGACAAAACCGCCGACGTTATGATCTTTCTCGCATCGACTACACACCCGAAACAAAATTGAATATATCAACTTGAAAGTGATCGCAGAACAATTCAAGGATTTATTCTGCGTTACAATATTGCACATATTTTAGACTAAACGATCCGACTAAAGGATGCTGGGAAGCTAAATCGCTTTTGCAACTTCGTCCCCAGACCTGTCGACCTGGCGCAAAACACATTAAATGAGGCTCCAAACCCACTCCTAACCAAGTTAAAGGCTAAGGCCTAGAACCTCCCAGCAATAATCTGGACAAGAACTAGTTCTTGAGAAACGATTCAAGGGCTGCAATTGTCTCCAGACTCGGAGCAACCTCAGAGATCGATCTACCTTCATGCTCAAACTGTTGCTCAAGCGAGGCGCTGGAAGACACTCTCAAAAGTGTTTTCAGCCGCGCTAGCGCATCTGAAGGCAATGATATGAGCTGCTCGAGAAGTCTTTTGAATTCTGCTTCAAAATCGTCGTCATCAACTACTCGAGCAATTATTCCAAGCCCGCACGCTTCCTCAGCACTCAAAGTCGGGTTTGTTGACATAATGTCGAATGCCCTCTGCGGACCGACCAATCTCGGTAGGAAGTAGGTCGCGCCACCGTCCGGAGTTAACCCTGAGCGGGTATAGGCAAAGTTAAATTTTGCGGAGCGACAGGCAATCGCCATATCCGACATACATACCAGGCTAAAGCCCCCACCTGCCGCCATGCCATTAACGGCCACGATTACAGGGGCGGACATCCGTATTAAGCTAAGGATGGCGCTGTGGAAATGCACGGTCATTTCCCTTACATGAGTTTGAAGGTGCGCCTTATGGGTTATGAACTCTCTCAGATCTCCGCCAAAGGAAAAGACAGGACCATTTGCGGCGAGGGCGACAACCTTCACGTTTGGGTCCGCTTCTAGATGCCGCGCGGCACTCGCAAGTTCTCGGGTAAATTGGAGATCGACTGTATTATAATTTTCCGGATTATCTAAAGTAATTCGCCCGACACCATCGGCAATTTGCAAGTCTATTTTTTTATTTCCCATTGAGGCTTCCCCAACGTTCTCCTTTAATTAATTTCCTTCGTAGACCCCGCAATACTTCGATGCTGAGACTCTAGTTTGTCGGGCCGAGAAACCATGACGTTATTTATGACATGCGTCAAAACAAGATCAAACACCTGTTGCCATTTTTCGTCGTACGCGCCCGCACGAATAGATTGGCCCAATCTCGTTTGCAATTCTTTAAGACTTCCGGACTCCTCTAGGAAGCCTTCAAGCATATTTAACTCCCGCGCGTCTATCTCAGCACCTCCAGAAAG
>CAYFFH010000343.1:0-3338 GCA_964342175.1 uncultured Enterobacteriaceae bacterium
GGTCACGGCTCAACGTCGACGACAAACATACTTTGCGGGAGGCCTGCTCGATACAGCGGTGTTCTTGGGAAATCAGCTAAATGTCGGCGCGGTCATAGAGGGACCGGCGATCATCGAAGAACCCACTTCAACATTGGTCGTGTACCCAGGATCAAACGTACACGTTAGCGCCGGAGGCCGCTACATCCTCACACCGCCAGAAGAGGCGGAACTGTAGACAAATAGGGAAACCCATCCGTTGAAGTCCGACACTGCCCCGGTTTAAATGGCAATGTCGGATAACCCTTTTAACGTGGTAGTACGCGAGATGTCGAACGCCCAGTTGCGACCAACCTTAGCATGATCAAACCTATAGATTGCTCGGTAAAAGGAACATACCAATGGAAGTTACTGCAAAACATGCGGCCGCAACCAGGAACGTATAGCCAACAACATCACCGAATTTCATGCGCGTAACCGCGAGGATAGGGATTGCAAAAAATGGCTGAATTAAATTCGTCATTGAATCACCATAGGCATATGCCAAAGTGATGGTGACCACCGAAACATCAAGCGTCTCGCCAGCGGGGATCAAGAATGGCGCCTCAATCATCCATTTTGATCCGGCTGATGGAACGAAGAGATTCATAAAGCCAGAGTAGACATAAACGATAAAGGGGTAGGTCGTCTGTGTGGCGAAATCCGAGAACAAACTACCTAACCATTTTCCGAGACCAGTAAATTGAAGTAGGCCGAAAATTCCAGCGTAGAAAGGAAACTGTACGATGATCCCCCAGGCCGAATCGACTCCTGCTCGGCAGGCACGCAAAAACGGCAGCGGCTTACCGTGCAAGATAAGGGCAAGTACTAAGAAAGTGATATTGTATGCATTAATGGTCCAACTGGTACCAAAACCCCTCGTCATAATCGCATGACCCAGTGGGTATGTAAGTAGAAGCACCGCGAGCCAAGTCCATCCCCGAAATTGGTCGATGTAGTCAGCGGGCGTACTCGGTGTCGGATCGTCTGGCGGTGGGGTCGGCAAGATGCGATCTACCTGATCTGCGGTTAGCGTACGAGCGTTCTTGCGCGGATGGATTAAGCACACCGCGATCAACCCGACTAAACCAATCACAGAGATATACATTATGTTCCAACTATTGAATAAGGTCTCTGTCACCGGGTAGATCCGATCGACCACAGGCTCCATATCGGTTGGGCTGAGCAATGGGTTACCGGGAGTTGCCAATATCAGCGGCGCAGACCCGGACAAACCGCCGTGCCACACGGTGCCAACCCCGAGATAAGCTGCGGCAATCAACACCCTAACGTCGGTCTTTGGGTTGCGCTTTAAAACAAACGGAGTGAACAACGCACACGCGATCAAGCACACGGCCCAATTTAAATAGCCAGTGATCAGGGAAAAGACTCCCATCACAAATAGAGCCTGCACCGGCTTGTCAGGATCAGGCAATGAAGCCATCCAGTCGAATAGACGATACGCTGGGCGCGATGCGACTACCGCACTCGCCGCCACCATCGCAATGGTGAACTGCATCGCTAGGGTCAAAAGTTTCCAGTTTCCCTGACCCCAAGCAAGAATCGTCTCTTCGACACTCGCGCCGGCACCGAACAGGCACAAAACGATCGCGAGAGTCGTCAACATCATACAGATCACCCATGAATCGGGAACCCAGCGTTCAGTAAAATCCGACAGGCTAGCACCTGCGTCCCGCATTGCATTCAAGATTGCCATATAGCTTCCCGCTCCTCATATTCAAAGACGCACGCTAGAGCCCGGCTAAATCGCCCCGCGTGTTACCCGAACCGGATATAGTCAACACGCGAACCATACACATGCTTGATCCTACGCCGCCGACTTCGGGCTCACTTCTAGCTACCCACTTATTTCCTCGCAACAACCGGCTGCGGCCATATTAAACTGAACACACCGCTTATCTTTTGCTAAAACAATTACTCCGTTGCGTGAGACCGATTTTGATGCCCTGGATAGGCCCGGCCTCTCTCGAACAGCCGGTGATCACTACCTTTATAGATTGAATTAAACAGCGGGCGGAATAGATGATATCTACGATTGGTAAATTTGCAACGGCTATCGCATGGGTTGCAATAGTCCCTTCAATTCTGCATGTGGTGTTTCGGATCTACTGGCTTCATGAACGCGTTAGCAATTAGAGCAACGAATAACAAAAACGCCATCAGATACATTGTCTCGTTGTAAAGGCTTGGAGTAGGATCGATCGTTCCGGCTGGTGCGATCTCCATTAACTTAGCAATCGTGACGGTCTTGGCCTCAACTAAAGCGTCGAGGTGTTCGATTTGGCTACCGAACGTTATAAAAAATTGACTGGGCTCGATGATATCGGAGAGATTCCTTATCGCTCCGGCTACAGCATTCTCCCGCAGCGTCGTGATCGCGAGCGGTCCCAACACCCCGGCCATACTCCACGCGGTAAGTAACCGACCGTGGATCCCGCCTACGTAACGGGTGCCGAAAATATCTGCCAAATAGGCCGGGATCGTTGCAAACCCCCCACCGTACATCGTAAATATAAGCATCGTGGCGCCGTAAAATCCGATCAGCCAGACCACTCTGGGATCGACATTCACACGTTCGGCAAAAAACGGTATCGAACAGTACAACAAAATACCAAGCGAAAAAAATATGAGGTAGGTATTTTTACGACCGATATAGTCCGAGGTACTTGCCCAGAAAAGGCGTCCTAGCATATTGAATAGACTGATCATCAATACATAAGTTGCAGCAAAGTTTAAATCGACAATCCTGGGCAATGTGGTCCCAAATATCTCGGTCATCATCGTCTTCGCAACTGCCAGTACACCGATCCCAGCCGTTACGTTGAAACACAAAATAACCCACAGTAGATAGAACTGGGGAGTTTTCAACGCCTCATTGATCTCAACATTATGAGACGTAATCATGGAATCACCATCTTGCAATCCCGGTAACTCCCAACCTGTTGGCTTCCATCCTTCGGCAGGTACACGATAGGCAAACGCAGCCACCATCATCACAACGAAATAGATAGCACCTAGGGTAAAAAAAGTCTGTGCGACACCCACGGACCCAGTTCCAACTACATATACACCCTCTGGGCCGGGAACTATCATTGCTGCAATATCGTTTTGCCCAACAACTACGACTTCGCGCATGGAGCCGGCAACGTCGGCGACTCGTCGACCACTTTCGGCTACCAATTTAACAGTATCGTACGTCCCGAGATATTGTGGAGCCTTATAGTAGAATTCCAAAAACCCATCAATCATCGGCTTGCCAAGCATCGCTCCGCCGCCAAAGCCCATTATCGCAATACCAG
>CAYFFH010000344.1:0-3298 GCA_964342175.1 uncultured Enterobacteriaceae bacterium
CTATCGGTGCCGCAAAAAGATCAAACCGCTCGGGATTCATCCATACTGGGAAAAACCCATCAGCGATTTCTGCGGCCATCCTAACTCCGTTGGGCATAAAGGATGCGGTATAGATTGGCAAACTCTGATTACCGTGCAAGATACTTTTCAGAGGTTTACCTAGACCTGTGCTGCCTGGCCCAGTGTAAGGAATCTGGTAGTGCTCACCATCATGTACAAGTGGCGCTTTGCGCTCTAATATTTTTCGAATTATCTGTATGTATTCCCTGCTACGTGCCAATGGTTTTCCGTAGGCGTCACCATACCAGCCTTCGATCACCTGCGGTCCCGACGGACCAACCCCAAGAATGAACCGACCACCAGAGAGTTGATCTAGGGTCATAGCAGTCATCGCTAAATTCGCAGGCGTCCGGGCCGGAATCTGGCAGATGGCTGTGCCGGCCTTCAACTTCGTTGTCCGCGATAATATCCACGCTAGCGGCGTGATCGCATCAGAACCCCACGCCTCCGCTGACCAAACTGAATCGAACCCAGCGGACTCCGCTTCGAGAACAAGCTCCATCGATAATCGATATTCTGCCCCCGAATACCCAATCAGCAATCCAATTTTCATACCTTCTCCATATTCTTTATTTATACATGGGAAAAATCTTTGCTGACATTAAACCCAAATCAAGCTACCGAATTTCATTAAGGATTTCACCAAAACGTTCGATTTGATCCAAACATTCTGTCCGTGACGGATAGTACTGACCAGGATTAACAGGATTACGCGTGCGTATGCACAATTGGTTCGGGTTTACTTTTTCTTTCATCTCTCCCATACGATCGATCCATTTTTGCTTGCTACCGAGACACAAGAACATATCCTCAATCGTATCGAGCATCGTCCCGCCTTGCACTTCCGGCGAGAGACCCTTGTCAGCATAGAAACTCCATTCTTTGACCCATCGGTGACCATGCTTCTCTCGGATGTCTGGTTCGTCCCCGATCCAACCCTCAAAGCCAATCGTAATTTCCCAGTCCGTCTTCCCTGCCTCAGCGGCTCGCTCGCGCATCCTTTCCGCTGCCGGTTGGAGTACACGTGGATTCGGCGGAAACCATAAACACCATCCCTCATAACTTAGGGCACGCTCCATCGCTTTCGGCGCAAACGCCCCAATCCAAATTGTTGGACGCGGACGTTGGTAAGGCTTTGGGGTCATACGAACACCTTCGTACTTAAAAAACTCACCGTTATAATTGAATTCGTCCTGAGTCCAAGCGCCAACGATGCAATCCATGACTTCTTCGAATCGCTTCCCACGCTTTTGGAACGGCACACCGAAGCAGCGAAAATAATCCTCGTGGTAACCTACGCCAGCGCCGAACACTAACCGCCCGCGACTCAAATTATCGATTGCGGCCAACGATTCAGCCAGATGGATCGGATCATGAAATGTCGGTTGAATTACCGTGCTGGCAAGCTGCACTCGTCTCGTACGAGCGGCTAACGCCATCAACAGAGTGACAGGATTCGGCCACCAAGTTTCTGGTCGCTGATGCCGCTCTGGAATCCAGATTCCATCGAATCCAACTTTTTCTGCAAGCTCTGCCTCGGTAAGGCAGTGTTCCATAGCGTCTGCGACCTGCTCCGGAGTCGGTGGATCGCTCTGATCGTACTCGCCAAAATGGGTGTCAGGCATGAACGAAATTTTCAATTCGCTATTCTCCTTTTTTTGTTACTTAGCTTACGCATAAAAGCTATGCTGGGTAGTTTGCGAAGTGCCGATCTAGCAACAACGATAGCCTCGTGGACGATGAGGAAGTTAGTCTGAGTTGGTTACTAAGAAACCGCTCCAAATTGTATACAATATTGTATAAAATGTGGACGCATTGAAATTTTCTTAGCATTGTCCGAGGAGAAAAGAGATGGCAGAAGCGCTCAGCGAAAGTGACCAGCTTGTTTCGACAGTCGATCGGCGCGATGTATCTACACTGCAGGAGCTAGTCGATAAACGAGATCACCTGACCGAATCTACGGGCCATTATTATGGCGTCACGGAACTCTCCTTGCGCGATGCCGATCCGATCAAGTACGAACGTTTTTACGCCAAAATGCATGCCGCAGTACTCGCAGCGCGTGAGTCTGCGCGCTTCGTTGCCGCCAGCCCAGGCTCCCGAGAGATGGGGGAATCTCTATGGGGATTAGCTACCCCTGAAGGCGACACCCTTGCCGTGTCACTCGGATTCCTCTCGCACACGGCCATATTCCCAGTATCTATCCGGTACATGGCCTCCAACGACTACGATGTTAACGATGGGATAGAAGATGGTGATGTCTACGCCGTAAGCGACGGTTTAACTGGGGGTGTACCGCACCCGGGCGACTTTTATTCATTCGTACCAATTGTGGTCGAAGGCGAAGTCGTCAGCTGGGCAATTGGAATCAATCACTTAATGGAAAACGGCGCCCCCGTAGCGGGCAGCTGGGCAACCTTTTCAGTCGACACATTTATGGACGGCTTAGTTTGCCCTCCTATGCGTACGGGCCGCAAGCTGAAACAAGAATCTTGGTGGAAAGCAATTTGGGAGCGTCGCACTCGCGCCGCTACGATGAATATCCTCGATGACAAAATGCGCCTTGCCGGCTGCGCCATGATCCACGAAGCAGTGCACAAATTGATCGACGAATTCGGGATGGACTACTACAAGCGTGCTATCCGAGAAGTCATTGAAGAAAGCCGCCGGATGATCATAGACAACATGAAATCGTTGCTCATTCCTGGCACCTACAATGGATGCGCTTTCCGCCTAGTTAAGTACGAAGGCCTGCAAAACGTCTGGTCCCATGCAAATAAAAACACCTTAATTCACGTGCGGGCAAGTCTCGAGCCAAATGATAAGGGACTATTGCTTGATACTGAGGGTAGCTCTAAATGGGGTTATCACTCATACAATGCGACCCCTGGCGGAGCCGACTGTGCTGTGTTTTTGGGCATGATCAATTCGTTTTCTCATAACACTAAAGTCACCGCTGGGATCGAACTTGCCGTACAACGAAACTATGTCAAAGGCAGCATATACAATCCGGATAATGAGTATACAAGCAATGCTAATCTATGGGCACAAACCGTCGCATTGAACAGTATCGGTTTCAACGCGATTTCACGCGCCGCCTTTTCTCGCGGCTACCTTGAAGAAGCCTACACCATTGACGGTAACTGGGGCGCCTTCCAAGGCGCAGGAACGGCAGCCGATGGTACCAATTATGGATTCACTAATTTCGAGTGGCTCGGCGGCACCGGTCGCGGAGCTT
>CAYFFH010000345.1:0-3293 GCA_964342175.1 uncultured Enterobacteriaceae bacterium
TGAGTATCACTGGAATAGCATCCATCTAAATGATATTCAACCAGCTTTATATTCAACCAAATACTGGGATAAAGGAGACATTCTCCTAAGCATGCGCCATCCTAGTACAGTGTTTCTTTATCGTCCCCGAACTGACGAAATCCTATGGTTGAAGACAGGGCCATGGATCGCACAACATGACGTAGATTTTTTAGGAGACTCTAAGATTGTCATATATGGGAATGACTATGTATGGGGCAAAAAAGACAAACCATTCATAGATAAAATAAACAATGTTTATGTATATGATCTCTCGACTGACACTATATTACTACCTTATAAGAACTCTATGACGAAAGCGGATGTGAGAACAGATCAGGAAGGACTACAGGAAATCCTACCAAATGGTGATGTTTTCATTGAGGAACAAACTAGGGGTCGACTTTTACGACTGTCATACGACCAGATTGTCTGGGAATATACTTATCGATTATCCGATATCTACCTAGGAATGCCTAAATGGAGCCGCTACTTAACTAAAGATCAGGTGAATCATATACTACCTGTAATCAACGCAAACAACTGCGCCAACTAAACTGACCGATAGTGATTCGATATCTGCTAGCTCTTATACTTCTGTTACAACCACCCATGGCCGTTGCCTATATAGGCCCAGGACTTGGATTGGGGGTAATCGGCGTGGTATTAGGTGTACTAGTCTCTATAGTGCTAGCAATTTTTGCAGTCCTCTGGTATCCACTAAAACGGATGTTTAAAAAAGAGACTAAATCCACTGCACAAGAAAAGCCAGAAAAGGACGAACGCGAAGAATCCTCTGACTAACAAAGCGTGATTGTTTGTTGATGCCAATCAATACGACAACGGTAATAGGATTTGTATTAACTATCGTCGCGATAGAGTTTTTACTAAAAACACGAATGGTGTCCCTCGCTAAAGACCTAGTTAATCTGGCGATCAAGGCGCGAAAAGTTTTATTTTCTAGATCAATCTCCGATCACTGGAAAGAACAATCATTAAGAATATACGCTGTCAGAATACTTGCTAATTCTTTGTTTCTAAGTGGATATATACTCATCCTAGTAGCAATATTTTTCGTTCCTGCTCTTCTAGTTGACAAATTTATCTCTCCATCTGTCTCTTTGATCGATTCGCTTTCCGACCCTGTTAACGTACTCGTCTATTCTTTTCTAGGACTAATATACTTTTCCATTAGGAAACGACTTGCTAGAAAATAACTATCATTATTTTTCAAGGCTTCTACATAAAGTTGCTCTTGGAATACCGCAGCTAGCAAAAGTATCATTTGAGTTAGATCAACTATTTTCGAATCGAGTTCGAACGGGATATTTTGATGAACGTCCGGTATTCATCTCAGGATTGGCTCGATCCGGCACAACAATCTTACTTCGAGCATTTGCATCGACCGGACGCTTTCGATCACTTACCTACCGAGACATGCCATTTACATTGATGCCTTGTCTTTGGAATAGCATTAGCCAACCTTTTCGACGAAATGCGACTCAAACGGAAAGAGCTCATGGGGACAACATACTAATAAATTACGATAGTCCGGAAGCGTTTGAGGAGATCTTTTGGCAAACTTTTTGTGGTAACCAATATATTTTTTCCACACATCTTGAACCCCATACAGCCGATAAAGAAACTGTAATTAGATTTCGACAATATGTTAGGCGAATTCTAAATACTAATTTGCACAATTATGGCCTGAGATACCTTTCCAAAAATAATAATAATCTCCTGCGACTACACTCGATTGTTGAGTCGTTTCCTAGTGCTACCATATTAATTCCCTTCCGAGACCCAGGCCAACAAGCAATGTCATTGCTCAGACAGCATCTACAATTTTGTCAACGTCATCAAGGAGATCCTTTCTCGAAACGTTATATGCAGTGGCTTGGTCACTATGATTTCGGTAGTTGTCACAAACCTCCTGTCTTTACTCCCAGGTCAACTACTGAATCTCCATCCTTCGACTCATTAAACCCGAATTACTGGTTACAACTTTGGATCAACACTTACCAATACCTTCTTTGTAACGCACCGAAAAACAGTTTTTTTGTTTGCTTTGACGATCTCAATGACGAGCGAACAACATTGATAGAGCACTTGCTCCAAGTTTGTAAAATTGAATCTGATCAACATATCTTCAAGGGCTTCTTCCGTCACCCTCAGCCACATCGCACAAAGCATTTAGATCAACTATTGATGGACAAGGCTTTAGCTATTTTCGACAATTTGAGACAGCTAAGAAATCAGTAAAATATTAGTCAAGCTGTCGGATTCTTTGTCACATTTCTATTCGTGCTCGGTTCGATTTTCTATAGCACTTTAGTAGGTCATGGCGCAATCGCACGCAGTCGTAGTTATCTATTCATTTACGCGTTCCGCTTTCTCAAGAACAACGTCCTCTAACGGAACATCTGAGTGGTACCCAACATTACCTGTTTCCACCGCAGCAATCTTCTCAACCACATCCATTCCAGACACAACACGACCGAATACCGCATACCCCCAACCACTTTCTGTCTTCTCCGTATGATCTAGAAAGTGATTATCCTTAAGATTAATAAAAAATTGAGACGTTGCCGAGTGCGGATCGTTAGTTCGTGCCATACAAATACTGCCTGTTAAATTTTTGAGGCCGTTACCTGCCTCATTCTGAATTGGTGTGCCCGTTTTCTTTTCCTGCATCCCTGAAACCAATCCCCCTCCCTGAATGACAAACCCTGGTATAACGCGATGGAAGATCGTATCGTCAAAATGACCGCTATCTACATAGGACAAGAAATTATCTACAGTAACCGGTGCATTTTCAGCATCTAGTTCTAGCGTTATTTCGCCCTTTGAGGTCAACAATTTGATCATAATTTTATTTTCCATTTGTTGGTTAGCATGTACTACGAATGCAGAGCAGCACATTATTATTAATAAAGTGAAAACATATAAGTAGAAATGACGCGAGACTGGCTTCACATTTCACCTGTCAGCTTTAAAATGTACTTCCACTCTTTGGCTGTCACGGGGAGAATTGACAAGCGATTACCTCTTTGTACCAACCGCATCTGTGCTAATGCTTTTTCTTTCTTAAGAGCTTTAAGCGTCACTGGTGTTTTAAATTTTTTCCTAAATCGGACATCAACCATGAACCAGCGTGGATTTTGCGGGTCGCTTTTAGCATCAAAATATTTCTCGTTAGATAGAAATGCAGTGTGATCGGGGTAGCCCTCTCGAACGATTTCCACCACACCTACAATCGCCGGCTCTTCACAATT
>CAYFFH010000346.1:0-3285 GCA_964342175.1 uncultured Enterobacteriaceae bacterium
GTGGCCGTCAATTGGTTGCCGATATAAAAAAACGAGCCACATCATACAAACGTGAATGCGGAGTTATGAGCTACGGATTCGTGTGCTGCCGGGACACTGAAAAAGAGGCTCAGGCCGCGTACCAAAGAGTCGTAGATGCCGGCGACTGGGAAGCTACTCATAACATAATGAGGCTTCTTGGAATTGAGAGCGGATCATTTGATGAGCAAATTCGAAATTTCGGTGAACGATTCATTGCAGGCTGGGGCGGCTACCCGCTTGTCGGGACGCCGGAACAGATCGTCGATAAAATGAAAGACCTAAACGACAGCGGGGTCGAAGGTTTAATCCTGACTTGGTTAGATTATCATGAGGAATTACAATATTTTGGTGACAGAGTACTACCGTTGTTAGAACAAGCGGGTTTACGGGAGGGTTTGAGATGAATTTAGCGGAAAAACTCAATGGAATTCGAGACGCGGCAAGTAAGCGTATTCCGACGGAAAAATTATCCATCATGCACCGCAGAACGGAAGAATTGCGCGTGTCGGGTATTATGGAACACGTGATTTGTCCCGGTGACCAACTACCACCGTTTGCGCTTCCAAATCAAAACTCGGAGATCGTGAACTCCACCGACTTGCTCTCAGGTGCTGCCCTCGTGATTACTATTTTTCGAGGGCACTGGTGACCGTACTGCAATGTAGAGCTGTACGCTCTACAAGAATCGATAGAAGAGATCCGGAAGTTCGGAGCAACTTTAATAGCGATAACACCACAACGACCTGAGCTTAGCCTTTCGATGATCGAATCTCACGACTTAACCTTCGATATCCTCAGTGACGGTGACAACGCACTCACTGGAGCCCTCGGATTAAACTTCGACATTCCCGACGATTTGCGTGAAATTTATCTAAGTTTTGGGATTGATTTACCCGCGTGTAGCGGCCAGCCTGAATGGGTTTTGCCGATGCCGGCCCGGATCGTAGTTGATAAAAAAGGTATCGTCCGTGCGACCGATATTGACCCCGACTACACCCTCCGCCCAGAGGCAACGAAAACACTTACAGATTTATCAACGCTATTGGATTGACGGTTTCCAGATCGTCAGCTGTTCTGGTTCGAAACAGGCAGCTTCTAGATTCTTCAGCATTCCAAACACTTTCATCTGGGCCATTTACCGTGTCACAATGTTCATTGCAGACTCACGGCGACACTTGCTGCAATTCGCTTACGCACTTTTTCGCGCGCAATTTGGCTTGCATTAGGTGTGACGTTATCACCCATTAAATTGAGGTACTCTTTTGCGCCAGAATTGCCGCCAGCGTGTGCCGCAAAAAACCAACCATATGCTTGGTGATAATCCTGTTCAACGCCTAATCCACGTAAATACATAATGCCAAGATTGCGTTGCGCGTCAGCAACTTCCGCCAGCGCCGCTTTTTCGAATAACTTTGCAGCCTGCACAAAATCGCGAGTGACACCCATCCCGAGATAGTAATGTATACCTAGGAAATTGCTGGCCTGGATATCACCAACTGCCGCCTGTTGATTGAAAATCCGGAAGGACTTTAGATACTCTCCCTTATGGAACAATTCAATCGGATCTTGGCGATTGTCACAGCCAACTGTCACGACTACGCAGCAAACGAGTGCGGGTAACCAAAAAAAACCTACAGCGGACCGAGAAGAAATATATTTTTGCGAGACATCCGTTTTCATCAACGGCTATTTTAATACACCACGCACTAGTAGCAACATATCGATTCAATCTTAATTTCTAACGACATAGCTGAACCCCAGCAATCCACATTCAGCCAGGAGTATTGAAGATCAGGCGAAAGACGATACGCACAGCCCCCAAGATGTTAACCTATCTAAATAACTCACCATTAGATGAGGCCCAAAATGAACTCAGACATTGCATATATGGGAGCAGTAGAGCTCGGTAAATTGATTGCTAAAGGAAAGCTGTCATCCGTCGAAGTTACTCGAATAATACTCAACCGCATCGAGAGACTTGATCCACTACTCAAAAGCTACGTCTCGGTACTGGAAGGTCACGCGCTTAAGGACGCTCGGCGAGCGGACAAGAAACTAAAAAACAACAAGCGATGCGGGCCGCTGCACGGTGTCCCCGTTGCCGTTAAGGATCTGTGCAACATGTCTGGCCTTCCAACGACTGCAGGCATTCCGATGTTTCGAAAATCTATCGCAGATCACGACGCAACTGTCGTACGCAAGTTGCGCGAGGCGGGCGCTGTAATCTTAGGGAAGTTACATCTAACGGAGGGCGCGCTTGCCGAACATCATCCAAAAATTTCACCTCCAATAAATCCGTGGTCAGCAAATCGTTGGAGCGGTGCGTCATCGAGCGGCACTGGGGTATCTGTTGCGGCAGGTCTAACGTTCGGCGCTCTCGGCAGTGATACCGGAGGATCTATCAGATTCCCCGCATCCTGCAATGGGATCGTTGGACTCAAACCCACTTGGTCTCGGGTCAGTCGCTTTGGGGTATTTCCACTATCCCAAACTTTAGATCATGTCGGACCACTGACACGATCGGTCGAAGACGCGGCGGCAATGCTCCAGGCTATCGCTGGTCGCGATACCAGTGATCCAAGCAGCTCCTCAATAAAAGTACCAAATTACCTTTCTACTATTGGTCGTGGCGTTGAAGGTGTGCGCATCGGGATTGACCGAAAATACGCGTTTAATGGTGTGGACGTCGAGATTAAAAAAACGATAGAACGTGCTTTACGTGTGCTCAAGGATGCGGGTGCAATTATCGTTCCGTTCAAGATGCCACCCCTTGAGGCAGCTCTTGCGTCCTGGGGACCAATCTGTACGTCCGACGCAGCAACCGCGCATGCCGAAAGTTACCCAACAAAGAAACGTGGCTATAGCGCAACCTTCGCAGGCTTCCTTGATATGGGGCATGCGGTAACTGGTCTCGATTATGCAAAAGCCGAGATCATACGCCGCGAATTCCGTGGAAACATGGACGCAGTATTCACTTCTATCGATCTGTTTATAAAGCCGGTTTTCCAGCGTATAAACCCGACTGTAAAAGCGTTTGCTGCAATGTGCGAAAGTGGACTTGACGATTTGATCGCATTTACCGCGCCAGACGATTTGACGGGGGCGCCAACGATCACATTGCCTGCCGGATTGGACAAAAATAGATCACCTCTGTCTTTCCAACTAGTAGGACGGCATTTTGAAGAGGCCGTGCTATTCCGGGCCGGGCGGGTCTGGCAAAGCGCCGAAGATTGGCGCGACTTGCGCCCGCCGCTAGCTAAATAA
>CAYFFH010000347.1:0-3270 GCA_964342175.1 uncultured Enterobacteriaceae bacterium
GGGGTCACAGGTTCGAATCCTGTCGGGCGCGCCACTAATTTCGCGAAATCCAAATGCGCTACTCTTTTGTTGGCAATATAAAAAACTAATGGTTCCATGTATGAGCGACCTTGCAGGATTACGATAATTCGCCCCTAATATGAACTATTCTGCTTTCATTCGAAATTTTTGCCGTTGTCGTTTGAGCGCGACGTTCTGCGTCTTTCTTGTCCTAAACGTAGCGCAGATACAGTCATCTTTTGCAGATAGTTCGCCAAGACCTCATGGCTCTGGGTTTCGCGCGCTATTTGGGGATAGTCTCGAACGGAAACATAAAATCGGCGTGCTTGGATATGCACACATAACCGCAGCTAGATCGAATAACGACATTGAAAAAACTCAGCTCCCCCAAGGCCGCGGCCGGGGCGTCGGGCCACAGGGTGGAACGATTCAGGACGAAGGTTTAAATCTGCAACATGTGGGTCTCATCATTTGCAAGGGATCGGCATGCCCGCCCGGACACATGTTCGAGTCAAACCGCAACGTTCTTAGCAGAGTTACGCCATTGCCGGGGCAGCGAGGTGACAACGTTATTATCGACTGGGCGGTAACAGCGCACTATGGCGAAGATGCTCTTTTCTGGTCGACGAAGGGCTTCGATGACTGGGCGTGGAATGTGCCAGACAAGAATCGGTTCGCGCTGACAGAGTTCTTTCTCGATATTTTTCTGCCGATTGGCGCCGGCGCTTCGGTCATGTTAGGTAGTTGGCATACGCCACTCGCACTTGAAATCGGTAAGGCTTTGGTACCTCCTAATATGTTTTCAAGCCGCAGTTACGCCTTTATCGCCGGTCCTGCTAAACACGTCGGTTTGCTCACCCAGTTTAAACTTCCACTTGACCCCGCCCGCGGACACGTGAGTCTAGGCTTCGGGATTGTTGGGGACTGGAACAGTATCGATTTCGGCTCAGGGTCCGGCGGGCCGTCGTTCATGCTAACGGGCTATTGGCGTAGTCCCGACATGCGCACTTGGATCGATATTGAAATGATGTACGGTAACGGAGAAGATGACCTCGGTGATTCAAAAATCGTTGGGGGAATCGCACGGCCACGTGGTGGTGGATCTCAGTATTTAGCGGTGAGTTCGAACAACGCCTACCTCGATCGATTCGTGGGGTATGTCACTATGACCCATACCGTAGATCCACGGTTTATGCTCTTGTTCGAATCTATCTATGGTTACCAAGAAGGTGGCGATCTGAACCCATCACAATTCGCGATAGTCCGAGATTCAGCATTCTATGGCGTAAATGCAGGATTTCGTTATAAGCTCAGCGATCAGTTGCATGTCGGCGCCCGGTTCGAGTGGTTCGCCGATGAAAACGCCGCCAATGTACTATGGGGTGGGGTCGGCGCAACAGGCGGGGACGTCTACGCCATGACTGCGAGTGTTGGTTGGGAACCGCATCCGAACTTGCTTATCCGTCCCGAGCTAAAATATGACGCATACCACGGCGGCGGTCATTTGTTTGCCGCCGGTACGAACGGGCTTGCCCAGCGGGATTCGCAGTTACTTGGGATCTTGAATCTTGAGTTTCGATTTTGATTATATGCACTCCCGATGCCCGTCGTGTTAACACCCCTGGCTATCTCCGATAAAGCACTGGGGCTGAAGCATCCGGACCGGGTCCCCGCTTGTGGTAGTCGGCGAGTAGGAATAAGGATTTCACTAGAAAACGTTAACAGTTGAATTCAAATCAAAGTGAGAGCGGAGTCGGCGAATCACAGGAGGCTCCTAAGATGCGTGCAATTATAGTTGGCGGGGGTATGGGAGGGCTATTTACTGCGCTAGCGTTGCGTCAATCAGGACAATTCAGCGAGGTCAATGTCTACGAACAAACCGCAACACCGAAGAAAAAACTCGGGCCATGGGATTTCCGATCGCGCTCGGCCGCATTGACTGCACGACGCGAGGTCATGGGGAATCTCTGGACGCCGAAAGCCTCGTTAAATAGCGAGCGAAAAGTAACGCGCGCAGAAGTCTCGGAGCACAGTACCTTTGAGGATTGTTGGGTGATTATCCGCGGCAAGGTTTACGATATTAGCGAATGGAAAGACCATCACCCCGGTGGTCCATTCGTCGCGAGGATGCACGCTGGCAAGGATGCTACTGGGGAGTTTGGTGATTTTCACAGTAAAATGGCTGAGCGGCACATGGCACACTTTTGCGTGGGGGAACTTGTCGATTAATATTGCGGAATCCATCCTAATTATCACCATATCAAACGCCGATGATAAATATAGATCAGGCAACTCTGTTCCTTCGGCTTCCGTCTATTCTCGATTGCTGACCGCGTGATTGACTCATGCGGGCCTAACGATGCGATGCTAATCCCGTTACGCCGCGAGCAACTATTCGATTCTTTCTCTTCCCCAGGCACTTAGTATTAAGTAGGCAGGGAAATTACCTGCTTGCCTCAGCGCCGAAGGGGGCTCTAAGCTATCGGAAAGAAAATATAAAAACCAATTGCGGGGGACGGCACAAAGTGAACGCAACTAGCACCCAGGATGGGGGCGGGCCCACCCCTACGAGTTTTAAACTCCACGATTGTGAAATCGTCATGCGCCGCAAAGGGGCGGGCAAAACTTTGGTGTTCTTGCACGGTGCAGGCGGCGGCAGCTCCTGGCTGCCCTTCATGGAAACGCTCTCTCACTCATATGACGTTATCGTGCCTGAACATCCCGGATACGGCGCATCCAGCGACCCCGACTGGCTGGAGCGCGTGGAAGACCTCGCCTATTTCTATCTGGATTTCCTCAAAGCCTTCGACCTTACCGACGTTCACCTGATGGGGCTGTCCTTGGGCGGCTGGATTGCGGCGGAATTGGCAATCCGCGACACATCCTGCCTCGCGAGCCTGATTCTGGTGGATGCCGCTGGTAACTTTGTCGAAGGCGCCGAGAGTGTCGACATCTTCCTGATTACCCCCGAGGAGAGGTTCCGCGCCATCTATTACGATCAAGGCCTAGCCTTGTCTGAAATGAAACGCTTGATGACCCCTGAAAACGCCGACACAGCTGTCAAGAACAACTTCACCACTGCCAAGCTCACCTGGCAGCCCCGTGCCTACAACCCTTCCATGCTCAAATGGCTGAAGCGCATCGAGTTGCCGACTTTGGTGATCTGGGGCGCTAACGACCGGGTGTTCGGACCTGAATATGCCGACAGCTATCAGGCACTGATCCCAGGCGCGGAGAAAGTCATCATCCCTGAGTGTGGCCACGTACCCA
>CAYFFH010000348.1:0-3243 GCA_964342175.1 uncultured Enterobacteriaceae bacterium
GGTGGCTACCACCATCTTTTCGACCTCTTTTTCCACTATCTTTTCAACTTCGACTACCTTTTCGACTTCGACTTCCTTGATAACTTCCTTTTCCACTATTATGGGTTCAGCTGGGGCAGCCTTTGTAAATGGAATGGTAGGAGCTGGAGTCATCATTAAATGAGACAGTTCTTTAGCAACTGCCGCTTCTATCGTCGCGTCAATGTTTGGAGTAAATGATTCTATAGCAAGTGATTCTCCGGGTGTGCTAGGTGTATAAATAGCATCAGGAGGAGATTCTAATTCAGAGAGAAGTCTTTCGACAGTAGAACATGCCAGTAACGTTAGGGTTAATATTACTATTAAAGTTAATTTATGTACTTTCATAATACCTTCCTTGTCATTTAACCAAGTTAGGTTATTCTCACCGAGTTTCCTAAACATATCCGTTATTATTTATGATTTGCACCACGCACCTACTAGCCTTATATATTTAGGATGAACCTTGAAAGTTACGAATTGCAATAATATATTAGATCTGAGCAATTATAATACCAACATTAATATATGTGCATCAATGCGATTGTTGCGTGGTATATTACGTCAAAAACTGCTTACCATCTAATCAATCAGTGACCCTACGTGCCATTTTAGAATCTTGAAATACAATAATCGGTTAATATGTTTTTAGAGTGTTCTAACAATTTAGATAAATGTAGGAGTAGATATGGAAGATTTCTTGCTATATAAAACGTTGATCAGCCCAATGTTAGTTACTATTGTTTCATATGTGTTGATGGTTATATTCGTATTTGGTGGCTTGTATGCCTTAATCGCCGGAGAAACGGACGTTGAGCGATTCGGGGGGTTGGTACTAGCGTTTCTAGCACCGTTATATATCAGGCTTACGGCGGAAGTAATCATAGTCCTGTTTCGGATAAACAACACTCTGACAGAAATCAGAAAGCTTAACGACTAGTTTCTAAGTCTTATCTACAAAGCAGAGAGGAATATGTGTTCCGCACAAATGACTCCATGTGAAAATTGCACAGTTATGTTTGACTAGACCAGATCTTCAAGCTGTATTCTATGAAGAATCAGAATTATCACTGTGAGATTTTCTTGCTATGTCATCGTTAACGTACCATTCTCGCCCTACTGATGCCGATATACCGGCATCAGATAAGGGTCGGTAGTCTAGGGCGGCGAGGTAATTCCGTGCTTGCCTGTAATTAAGATTTCCCTGCGGGTAATGAGCATTTAATTGTTCCACAAACGTGTGTATATCGATATAACCGTGTGTTATCTCTGCCATACTCGTGACAAAGCCCTCGTATTCAACTGAACGTACTATCAATATTTTGGCTCGCCATCTCAATATAAATCGGAAAATGAAAATCCCGGCTATCACGCCAATTGTGGCTAATATTACAGGCGCCCATATCGGCCACATTATGCTAAGAGGATATGGATCTGAAGAATCTCTCAATGTGTCATTATCACTGTCTCTATCAATAGGACTTAGTCCAGCGGATATTTCATCTGCATCAGATAAGCCGTCAGAATCACTGTCTTGGCTGGTCGGATTTGTGCCATATGATAGTTCATCATTATCTTCCACACTATCCGAATCTGTGTCCGAATTCATAGGGTCTGTACAATGATCTAATTCTTTTGAATCTATCACGGTATCAGAATCGTAATCGGAGTATGACGGGTTAAAAATAAATGATGTTTTTGGGCAATTAACGTTCGATAATCCAGCTAGTTCGATGTTGTCATCTATTCCGTCACTATCGGTATCGGAATTCGTAGGATCAGTCTTGACGATTAAAATATTAGTATCTGAAAACACTAGTTCCCCACCAGTGAACTCCTCAAAGTCGGTTAGCCCATCGTTGTCAGTATCTATTAAGGTTGGGTTTGACGATACCTTATGTGAAATGTCGTCAATAGTTATATCCCAGCCGTTGGCCTCAACCCCATCTTTAAGCCCATCATCGTCACTGTCTGGATTATTTGGATTTGTTTGATATTTATTTTGTTCTAAGCCGTCATTCAAACCATCTGAATCGGTGTCAGCTTTAGTTGGGTCGGTATTTGAACCAGTTAATTCAGATCGGTCATCTAAGCCATCCCCATCTGTATCAGCTTTAGTTGGGTCGGTATTTAATGTTGAAAACTCTTCACCGTCCCTGTATCCATCTCCGTCTGTGTCTGGGTTAGCAGGATCAGTTCCTATTTCCAATTCTTCGCCGTCTAGTAGTCCATCTAAGTCCGTATCGGTACCTTGGCACTTATATCCTTTAGATATTTCTGCTCCATCAGGCGTCCCATCACCGTCCGTATCCGGATCTAGGGGATCACATCCTGAAGATACCTCTAAAGAATCAGTCGCGCCATCGCCGTCGCTATCAGCCAAATTCGGAGATGTTATTCTGGTTACAGCTTTACCAAAAATTACAATTTTTACGCCTTTTAGTTCCTCAGGATCTAGTAAACCGTCCGAATCTGTATCCTTTAGTATTGGATTTGTAGAATGTTCTATTATCTCCTCGTAATCAGATAAACCATCTTCATCACTATCGACGATACGGGGGTTGCTGCCATATTCATTAACCTCTGTGCCATCGGAAACACCATCTCCATCTGTGTCGGGGTTTCCTGGAAACGTGCCGTGCAGCAATTCATCATTGTCGCTTAGGCCATCCCCGTCAGAATCTTCACTTACTGGATTAGTTCCACTACGTCGTTCTTCCCCATCCAGTGAACCGTCTCCGTCTGTGTCTGGGTTAGTTGGGTCTGTACCTATTTCAATCTCTTCCCCGTCGGTTAGTCCATCTGAGTCCGTATCGGATTCAAGAGGGTCTGTACCGTAGCCGATTTCTGCACCATCTAAAATTGCATCACCATCAGTGTCAGGTAGTAGAGCATGGGTCTTCTGTTTTCGTTCCTCACTGTCCGACAACCCATCTGAATCACTGTCTGCTTGAGACGGGTGACTAGGAACCAGTATGTCTCCATACCGGTAACCATTAATTTCTTCCCCATCGGCTAGTCCGTCACCATCTGTGTCCTCTTTTATGGGAGAGGATGTATACCACAATGTTTGACCTTCAAACTTAATTGTAACCCCGTTAGCTTCTTGGCCATCGCTCAAACCATCGTTATCGCTGTCAGTATCTTGTGGATCGCTTCCCTGCACACTCTCTTGTTTGTCCCCCAACCCATGTAGTCCCTAGAGGTCCGAATCAGAGCGCCAGG
>CAYFFH010000349.1:0-3228 GCA_964342175.1 uncultured Enterobacteriaceae bacterium
CACCACCGAATACCTTGGCTCCTTGCCTCCGACCATATTGTTGGCCGCGACAAACAATTTGTCTGAGGCTAACTTGGTAGCCCCATAAAGATTTACAGGGTTTGCGGCCTTATCTGTTGATAGTGCAATTACCTTTTTGACACCCTCACTCCAAGCGGCATTAACCACGTTTTCTGCCCCATGGATATTTGTTTTTATGCACTCCATCGGGTTGTATTCGGCGGCGGGGACCTGTTTAAGTGCCGCCGCGTGGACTACATAATCAACCCCTTTCATTGCGACAGTTAAACGTGACTGTTCCCTTACGTCACCAATCAAAAACCTCAGATTTCTCTGTTTGATCTCCTCCCTCATCTCATACTGCTTAAGTTCGTCTCGACTGTAGACGACTACTTTCTTCGGCGAGTAGTCACGAAAAATCCGGTCTACAAAAACCCGCCCGAACGATCCGGTTCCACCCGTAATTAGGATTGTCGAATCAGAAAACATATACTCTCTTCTCGTCGATCAGTCTACACTGAATTCATGTGCTGGGTTACGTCGTGCTCGCTGCGCGAGTTCGGATTCCTAATTGATTCTTCAATAGATGCTAGCCAATTATACAGCCGATTAGTACTATGGCTTCTCCGTCGATATTGAGAATCCCGAAGGCCTTTCCATTTTCATACAATCCCTGTTTGCAATGACAACTAACACAAACAGCACCGACACCCAAGCACTCCTCCAAAGGCGTGCGCTACAGTCGAAACAGTCCGTGGACTTGAATACTTGGATTTTTGATCAATTCCTAATCAACCCAGAAGCCATCGTGCTAGAACTCTGCTGCGGGGTCGGAACCCAGACTCGAACCCTCCTCGGGAAGCTAGACTCGGGAACCATTACTGCTGTTGATATCAACTCAGAAAGCCTTGAGCATGCTAGTGAAGAAATTAATGATGGTCGAGTCAAATTTGTCACCTCGGATATTGACGACGTCAATAACTATCTAAGCCAGCAATTCGACGTAATTTTTTGTTCCTACGGGTTCTACTACAGTCAGGACCCCGGCCGACTCTTCGGGCATTTGCGGCCACATTTAAGGAAAGGCGGAAAATTTATTCTAGTAGGCCCCGTACAGGGAAATAACGAACAAATATTTCGAATTGTCCGGGAGATTGGATGCTCAATTGCGGACGACGTGCTCTACAGTAGCGAAATGTTTATGCTTGATCAGTTGACAGCGTTTTTGTCCTCGTTCTCTAAAGTGAAATTCAGTCGAATTACCAATGACATCGACTACGAACATTCGCTACTTTTACTTGAGTATTGGCGAAACACGACCTTTTACACACCCCAACACGATCAAGAATTTCTGGAGAAGTGTGATGACCTTTATCCTGGTACGTTGTACGTAACCAAATCCATTGGATATTTAGAGGGTTCATGAGTGACAGGTCCCTCTGATGCGACCTCTTCGTAACGAAGTTCATCAACTTGGATCCAAAATTGTATATGGGCACCCACCGGTCGGAAGACGGTTCCGGAACCCCTTTGTTCATTTGGGATCAGTTTTAGTTTGGTAGTACACTGCGATACTTTATCAACTGGTTAGTCAGCCACAAACCGGGTTCAGTTCACTGCACTCTCGATCTGACTGCTATGCTTCGGTATCTAGTTTACATGGGTCAAACTTGGTCACACGAAGCAGAATGATCATTTTCCAATTGAAGCCCTTTATCGACCGCTCTCAATATCATTAGAATGGCCTCTGTGCTTAAAGCGACGCCAAAGCTTACTATCTTCTTTTTTGTCGTGTGCATATTTTTTGTGTCCGCGATGAAACCCTGGTATACCCATCGTGTGATCGATGGCCAGCACTGGGTTCTAGATTACCCACCGTCTCTTCCCTTCATGTGGCAGTACGACAAAGACGCTAATGCCCAACTTGGTTCAACGGCATTTTTCCCTGACTACTATAAGCTACAACCATTGTTGACGGATCGCCCACTCATGCATGGCCTCGGGTGGGCCACAGGACAAATGATCTATCCTTTAGTTCGTTGGGCAACCAGCCTACGCATTAGCGCCAATATAACGCAAAAGGGTCTTGCGTTAATTGAGCGCTCTGACCTTACCATCCTTTATCCAGAATTGTCTTCTAGCCCTGACCTTCAACTAAACCTGCTAAATCGTTACATTTCTGGTGCGGCGGGGTTGGTTATCTTCAAACTGCTTTTCTTTTTCCTAAGTGGACTGGCGCTTTTCCATCTAGCCAAACAGTTCTCTTCCGATGGGGTTGCTCTCTTTTCTGTGGGCTACCTCTTTACGAACGGCTATCTCATTAATGCAATTGGGACTTACCATACCTACGAGTTTCAGATCCTATCCCCAATCATAATCTGTTTTCTTTTTTACCGACTGTGCCAAAACTACTCTCTTGCGCGGAATATTGGATTTTCCATAATCGTCGGCCTATTGATGATTGGAAAATCAAACTATGCCGCATATTTTGCCGTTCTAGCCTACGCACTTTTTTTCTTTCAGAATCGACAACTAGTTGTAATCGGAGTACTGGTCAGTGTGATTTCTCACTCGCTGCCCTGGGTTCTCTGGCATTCCTTTTTAGAATTAAAGGGTATTGGCCTTTTTGGTCTTTTCTCAATAAACGACGGATCTGTTGTAGCGCCCCCTCTTCATCCCTTTTCATTAATTCTCAGTGAGTTACTAACATCGGATTCTCACAGAGCCCTGTCCGGGCTTGAGCCTGGACTTCCAGCCGGAGGTGGCGCAACCCTTCTGCAGACAGCGGGATACAATATTTCAGTTCTTGGGCTCATATCTAGTCTGAAGATAGTCACTTCGAAGGTGATGCTCACATTACAGACTTATGGGACGGTACCTGGTTTCCTAGCCGTAGCGTCTCTTTTTTTTGCCTCTGATAGAAATAAATTACGCCAAATTTGGCGTTTGCTAGCTCTATTAATTTTGGCTGCCTTGTTTCAAGCAACCGTTGCTTTTCCTATGCATTGGCACAGCCGCTTTGTCTTTGATCCCTTATTCTTGATCTATTTTCTTGCTTCTCTATCCATTTTTAAGCTTATCGGTGACCATTCGAAGAAACTCTTTTTTGTCATATTTTTTCTTCTGACTCTCTTATTTATTTCAATCCTCGAACGGGTGAAGTTACCTTGGATTCACCCGTTCGATCAGTCCGGTTTTTATTCGTCATCGGAAAAGGTAATTTCTCGA
>CAYFFH010000350.1:0-3227 GCA_964342175.1 uncultured Enterobacteriaceae bacterium
TATCATGAAGGCAGATTGATAACCCCACCTGATGGGGTATTACAAGGTATCACTCGTGCCACCGTCATTGACTTGGCTGATGAAATCGGCATACCGTGTTCGATAGAACCACTGAGTGCGGCCCAACTACGGACGGCTGACGAGATACTCTTAACAAGTACTGCGGGTGGCGTAATGCCTGTGACGGTGATCGACGGACAAACGATTGGTGACGGCGACCCTGGTAAAGTAACAATGCTGCTACGTGAAATGTATTGGGAAGCGCACGAACGTGTGCAATGGACCTCCCAAATAAACTACGAACAGCCGGCGTTAGAATCGATCGCGTAATTCGTCATCCGAGTGCGCGATTCCAGGAGTCTAACCCCTCCTAATCCGCACCGAGACCAGAGAGTTTTTTATAAAAATCTACCAAACATGGCGTTTTAATACCGAGGCGGCGGGCTTCAGTGAGTGCGAAACCAAGTGTCTCCTCTACCTCTAATGGCCTGCCTCGCTCTAGGTCTTGTAAGGATGACATTCGATGCTCAGGTGCTGAAATGCACAATTCGTTGCCAACTTCCATTACGATTTCCCGGCCCCTATCATGCGTCGCGCTAGCAATACTAGCGACCGGTAGCGGGGATTGATCGACGATCTGAATATTATTTGCGCGGGAGATTGCGGCCATCTCCTTGATCATAAAGGTTGCAAGTTCGGCATATCGTGAATCGGCCAGGAATTTTCCTGTGCTGGAACGAGTAATAACGGACAGAACCAACAAGGCCGTCCAGCCAACAAATTTCGACCATTCAATCACTTGGATATTAGGTTCAGACCGCGTTTTGATACCGCTTTGATTAAGAGTGGTAGCTACTATTTTGCTGCGTTGACTTATTTCGCCGCTGAGCTCTCCAATGTGCAGACACACATTTCGGGTAAAGCGTACTACGCCATTCTCGAGGAGTTCGCCACTCGTGTTTGCCATGCAGCCAAGCACCGAATTCGCGCCAAACCGACGTATTAGCTGCGCGTTTTTTAATACGCCGTTCGCTACCGAGAAAGTCGTTTCGAATCCATGTGGTGGCAACGTATCGATTACTGCTTCATTGTCGTAAGTTTTTACCGTCAGAATCAGCAAGTCGGCGGCGCTTAAGGCATCAGGGTCGCTAACGATTTTGCAGGACTCGGATAGAGCGGAGAGGCCGCTCACGACGAGACCATTTCGTTGAACCTGGGCACCGCGATTCCCTCGAGCTAGAACAGTGACGGGATGCCCAGCCTGACTAAGGTGGGCGGCAAGTATAGTCCCGAGTGCGCCTGCCCCAACCACCACAACTTTCATGGGTAGTTGACTACGCCTACACTCATTTAAAGTCGGGCATTATTTCAGTGGCGAACAGTTCCATCGAACGTGTCGCCTTGGCTGGGTCTAATCCTGGAAACTGCATGTCCATAATAAAATCTGTACATTGAAATTCCTTACAAAACCGATCTAGTTTCTCGCGAACCTCATCGGGAGTGCCAATTAGCATGGCATCTGCAGCAGGCGAATGACGCAGCTCTTTGGCGCTCGCAGCAGGTAGGGGGTTAGTGTCTCCTTCAGCATCATTGGCTTCTGCCAGAATATCCTGATAGAACGTCAATAAATGCCACAGATGCTCTTGACAATCTTCCCATGCTTGCTCGGCAGTTTCGGCGACGTACACCATGCGCAGTTGTGCAATGTTGAACTTGGTTGGGTCATTACCCGATTCCTTCAGCGTTTCTATATATAACGGGGCGGGATCAGGTCCTAGGGTAGCCATCAGGTGATATCCACTTTTCGCCGCATTCTTGATCGCCTTTGGGCCACGTGCACCTACCCAGATTGGTGGATGAGGTTGTTGCACAGATTTCGGCGATAGAGTCATGTTTTTTATCTGCGTGTATTTTCCGTCGAAGGTCACACGCTCTTCAGTAAATAACTTTTTGATGATTTCGGTACCTTCGCGCGTACGCTCGCCTCGAGTGCTTCGATCCATGCATAGTGCGTTCCACTCGTGATACGAATAGCCCTGACCTATACCAAAATCAAACCGCCCGTTGGAAAATATGTCGACGCAGGCTGCGTCTTCCGCCGCGCGTACCGGATGTTGGTACGGCAATATAACGATGAAGCTACCAATCCGGATTCGCTGTGTTCGGGCTGCTATTGCCGTAGCGGTCGGAAAGAGGGAGGGGTTGTAGCCGTCTTCCGTAAAATGGTGTTCAGTTAGCCAGACATTGTCGTACCCAAGCTCTTCACCGCGCACGATTTGATCGAGGATCGCGTTGTAAAATTCTGGAAATGGCTTGCGCCACTTAGTGGGATTACGAAAGTCCTCCATAAAGCCGAAACGCATAGGGGTTCTCCAGTTTAAAACGATAGAAGACGAGCCTATTGTGTGGTGTTGAAAGCGTCAATAAGCGATGCATCTATTTTAGGTTTTGTTTTCAGGTTTCGTTTTAAGAGGGGGACTTGAAAAGCACTAGAATTAGATAAACAGTGCGGTATGTCATTGTTCTCGCGGGTGAAATCTAGGTACAACCTACGTTGCCGCTATCGACTAGCTTGCAATCTATCTGCTTAAGGGATTCTTTAGTCCGGATACCATTGTATTTTTGATAATGACAACGATGGCGGGCTTCATAACTTCTCTCTTGTAGATAGGGTTGAGGGAAGTGTCAAATCGACCGACGATATCGGCTTTTGCGTTTATTGTGTCAAAATGATCAATCCTTGAATGTCATAGGAAGGCTTCTGGATGAGTGCATATACCATGTCGGCGTTAGATGAGGGGGTTCATCTCCCGAGTGTGGATAAGAATTTTAACGAAAGTGTTTATACCAATGGTTTTGATCCGGTTAGTCGTGTTGGCGGTTGGATGCGGTTAGGGAACCGTGCGCATGAAGGTTACGCAGAAATGTCGGTTTGCTTTTATCTTCCGGATGGGCGGATCGCATGTCAATTTCAGCGGCCACCTATAGATTCGAATGCACAATTTATCGCAGGTGGTATGGAGTACCACGTCGTCGAACCATTGCACGATATTTGCATGCGCTACTCTGGAGAGATTTTCGTATTAGATAATCCAAATCTGCTTCGGGATCCCAAACGTCTATACTCAGAAGCGCCACATTATGCTTGCGAAATTGAGTTTAGACTGTGTGGGATATCGCCGATCTACGGCGGCGAGCCGACCACTACTGAACAAGTCACCATGTAT
>CAYFFH010000351.1:0-3197 GCA_964342175.1 uncultured Enterobacteriaceae bacterium
AGCAAGCCTACTTTGTGCACCATTGGAAGGTAGGGGCTACAGTGTCATTGGTGAGGGCACTAATTTGCTGCGTTCCTAGTGCGAGTGTCTTACGGTTAGCAAAGACATGCATTGACGATCATTTCTCTAGACACGGGATGCTGTCATATCTCACTGGTGGGAATTGTAAGCTTTAACAAAAAGTAAAACAGGCCACCGAAAACAAATGATGTGACCGAGGCGGCACCAAATATAGAGCCGATTTCTGCTAGTTGTTGTGCAATAATCCCGCCGAGAATGACAGATACGCATGCTAACCAGTGGATAGGTCCGACTGGTTCGAAAGTATCGAACTCGGGGATTTGCGACCCCCGCATTCGAAAGACATAGTAATCAACCATAATTACCCCTGCGACAGGGGGCATGAATGTACCTAAAAAGACAAGGTACGGTACAAAAAAGTCCTCAATCCCGGTAGATGCGATCAATATTCCAAGAATTCCCATTACTAGCACTAGGTAGGGTTTTGGGAGCCGGATAATTCCGGCCAGGCCGATAGATCCCGAGTAAAGGTTGCTGTCATTAGTAGTCCACTGTGCCAGCAGTAGGATAATAAAAGCCCAATACCCCATGCCGAGTGCTTGCATTGCGGCAGGGATATTTGCCGCGGTGTTCACCCCCGGGACGCTGGAGTGTTGCGCCATAATTGCGCCCGCGATCATAACTATGGTGCCGCCGCCAGCGTAACCGAGTGAAACCGCTAGTCCGCCAGATTTGGCGTCCTTCGAATAACGCGAAATATCAGCTACGACGACGGCGCCGAAGATTGCACTACCAACGACGGCCGTAACCCCTGTCATCATTGTCAAGGCACTCGCAGTTGTGGCCGGCGATAGAACTGCCGGGTCTGAGCTTCCTAATGCGAGAAACATTCCAACACTGGCTACCGTAAGCACCAAAGGTACTGAGAAGATACTCAACCATGCTAGCCACTTGAAACCGCCAAATGCAGTCATCGTCATCAGCGTTCCAGCCCATACGATTGAGTAGGCGGGTTTAGTCCACATCGCGTCCGGCAAGATTTCTCTCAGGGTTGTTGCGAAAAATGAGAGCTGCCAAGCGAACCAACCGATGCCCAAGGTCAGTGCAAGGATCACGCCGAGGATCGCTGCACCAAAAGTCCCGAATGTGTTTTTAGCAAGCATCGTCGTTGAAACATGAAATGTTCCGCCTAGGCGGCCCATACCGTAGCCGACGATCGCTATGATGGTCATGCCGATAACGATAGCCGCGGCAGTTTCTGAGTCGTCGAGGTCATTCGCCAGTGCGCCACCCGTAAAAAGCGTGGTCACGGCGATGAGCCATGCCGATGATGTTGCCAAAATCCAAACGCTATTGCGCTGCGATTCACTGGGGACGGGTTCACGAGAAAAATCGGATAGAGAAGTTTTCATTTTTAATCTAGGCAAATATTTTTTTGGGATTAATTCGACAAACAATATTGTGGCCGAAATTTGAATTGATGCTGGCGCGATTGCGCGCGTCTGCAGATTAAATTACGCTTACTCTCAATGAATTGTACGCCGACAAACCTCTAGACTCAGCATTGATGATCGCTGTGCTTGCCGATCTCGAAATCATAGAAGGAAAATTGCTTGCTGCAGTAGATGAAATGGGCGTCGTCCTGGCACGTACGAGCATGAGTCCGGTGATCTACGAGGTTTTGGATTTTGCCTGTGGGATCTGTGATGCGAAGGGAGAACTCATCGCTCAGAGCAATGGGCTGACCTTATTTACTGGAACCTTCTCCGCGCAAGTGCGGTTCATCTCGACAAAGTTTGCCGGTCGGATCCATCCAGGTGATGCCTTTATCACCAACGATCCGTTCGAAGGTGGTACGCATGCGTGTGATATGGCCGTAGTGCAGCCGATATTTATTGACAATGAAATTATTGCGTACTCAATTTCCGTAGCGCATTGGCTTGATGTCGGCGGCGCGATTCCAGGGAGTCTGCCACCCGACGCCGTTGATACTTTTCAGGAAGGCTTGCGCTTGCCGGGTATGCGACTATGTGAAAATGGAGAGCTGTTACCAGAGATGGCCGATCTCATCCGGGTCAATGTGCGCTTACCATTGCAGGCCCTAGGTGATCTCAATGCCGAGCTCGCGGCTACCCGAATTGGCGAACGCCGCCTGAGGGCGATCTGTGAGCGCTACGGTACAGCCTCAGTCAAAAGTGCGTTTGAATCCATTCTTTCTTTAAGCGAAACACGGTGCCAAAAGGCCGTAGCTTCGCTGCCGGACGGCGTGTATTACGCTACTGATGTTATCGATGGTGATGGTATCTCGGAGGAGCAGATACCAGTGTGTGTTGCAGTAAAAATCAACGGCGAACACGTGTGCGTCGACTTTACCGGCAGTGCTCCGGCGCGCGGGGGTCCGATCAACTGCTCTCGGGGTGCACTGCTTTCGGCAGTGAAGACCGTATTCAAAGCACTCGTCGCACCTCAGGCGCCTTCCAACGACGGGTGGTTCAGACCACTAAAAATCGAAATTCCTAACGGCACCGTGTTCAGTGCCCAATCGCCGTCTCCCGTCGGTTGGTACTACGAGGGATCATCACAGGCATCGGAGCTCGTATGGAAGGCCCTTGCGCCACTTGCGTCAGATAGGTTTAGCGCTGGAAGTTATATGAGCTTGTGCGCAACTTATTTATATGGGCAACGCCCAGATAGAAGTGATCTCTTCGTACACATTGAGCCACAACATGGGGGGTGGGGAGCGACTGAATCGCGCGATGGCGCGAGTGCTTTGATTGCCTCGACAGACGGTGACACCTTCAACTATTCGATCGAATTGTTGGAGGCTATTTTGCCTTTAAGGGTGCGCGAGTACTCTTTGAATGTGGGCGACGGATCTGGTGCGGGCCGTCACCGCGGCGGTTTCGGTGTTGTGCGAGAATACGAAATTCTTACCGATGTCGCATACCTGCACGGCAGTTTGGGCCGTTCGCAGGAGCGCCCGTGGGGCGTTGGCGGCGGTACATCCGGCACGGTCAACTACGTCGATATTACCTCCGTTTCGGGGTCAAAACGGGCTGCCAGGATCAAACAGATGGTATTAGCGAAAGGCGACACCGTTCGCATCGTCACGGGCGGCGGTGGCGGCTGGGGCGATCCGAGTGATCGCCGCATAGAGGCTGTAGAGAGTGACGTCG
>CAYFFH010000352.1:0-3171 GCA_964342175.1 uncultured Enterobacteriaceae bacterium
AAGCCTTAGACTATAGCGTTATAAAGGCCTCCAAAGAACACCTACCGCGTAAACGTAGCGTGCATCTTGCCGAACTCGGGCGAGCACTAACTGATCCAACGATGGACCCGCCGATCGAGTGGATGATGGTGTACAACTCGAACCCCGTCGTCACCGCAGCAAATCAAAACCTCACGATCAAGGGAATGAAAAGGGAAGATCTATTCACAGTTGTCCATGAACAGTTCATTACAGACACCGCTTTATATGCGGACATCGTGTTACCGGCAACGACACAGTTCGAACACCTTGAGCTCATGCCGTCGTGGGGCACGAGTTATCTTGCTCTCAATCCCGTGGCGATCGAACCGCAAGGAGAGGCGATCCCTAACACGGAACTGTTTCGGCGCCTGTCCAAACGCATGGGGTTTACCGAGGAATATCTCCATCTAAACGACGAAGAAAGGATCAGGCGGATACTCGCCACAGGCCACGACTATATCGATGGCATTACCTATGAGCGTCTCCAAAAAGACGGGTGGGCACCGCTAAACATTGGCAACTACCGACCGTTGGCGGATGGCAAGTTCGCAACTCCCAGCGGAAAATGTGAATTCTACTCACAGGATTATGCGGACGCTGGCCAAGATCCATTACCGACCTTCGAACCACTAGATTCCCAAGACTATGGCGCCGGTCACGACACACCACTACATCTGGTCAGCGCAAAAGCGAGTCACTTTTTGAACTCGGAATACGTCAATCTCCGTCATCCTGGCACCATAAAGCATATGCCGACGGTCGATATTAATCTCGTAGACGCTGCCGAACGGGATATCACAACGGGCGACATGGTTCGGTTATTCAATTGTTACGGTGAGGTAGAAGTCCGCGCCAACGTGTCCAATGTCACCTCGGCCGGTGTTGTCTACCTACCGTTCAATTGGTGGCCCGAAACGAGTGCTAACGGCCAATCTGCAAACGCTTTGACACCGGATGGCACAAGTCGCCGAAATATCGGTAGTAACGCCTTCGATGCACGAGTAGAGATAAAAAAAGTGGGCTAAATATTCTTGGCGGTCAGATCATTTATAACGATCGCAAGCGACGAACATTTACACCTTGAGCAGGATACCGACAGAATCCCGCGCCGCGCGGCTCGCATACTTAGCAAGTTGTGATTCGGTGGCGCTTGAAATTGGATGCGATGTGATGACAAATCGATAACCGTTTGCACCCAGAACACGCGCCATCAAATCTGCAGCACTAACAAACTCCGATGTCATAATTGCGACAGACGGCAACGTCAATCGCTCACCGATAATTGCGTCGTGCAAACTGCACGACGAACAACTACCTCAGTCACCAACTCCTGCGATCAAAGCGTTCCAACGTTCAGCATCACCGAGCAACTTAGTATCCACCGGCGTACTAATATTAGACTTCGTGACTCGCACGACCTCGGCAACCTTGTAGGTTTCTCGTAGAATGTCCTCATACGCGTCAAAAAACGGGATCGTTCCCTTCTTACCATTAGAAATGATGGCAATTATCGCTCCCTCGAGTGTGTCTAAGCGCGGTGCTTTTTTAAACTCACCAAAGACGTTCTCGTGAGTCGGATCAAGAAATTCGATGGCCATCCAATTCGCTCATAAATTCAGATTTCACAATCGACGCATGCGTTAATAGCCACTGTAACCGCCTGACTCGTTTTGCCAAACCAAGGTGGGATAACGGCACCGAAACCACCGGCCGGACCTCCAGCGGCGATCACTAAGAGGTGGTCTGGCGATACGAGTGCTCGGTGCTCTCGATCGCCATTATCAGTCACAACGGCGCCTTTACCACAATCTTCCCATTCCCGACGATAGATGCGGGCATTGGCGAACACGTACTCGCGTATGTTCGCTTTCGACCAACCCGCAGCATCAAAATGTGCACGCAACTGCGGCGGCACAACAATTGCGTAGTTACCCGGCCAGATCGAATAGTGTCTCATGCACGCCTTCATTTCCGCGACATAAGTATCAAGTAATTCTTCGGGCTTGGTAGTCCATTCGTTCATAATCTGTCGCGGCGCGCCCGCCGCCATCACCGTTACCGCCGAGGCATGCGTTGGAACTCCGCGCTCTTCAGCCAACGGCAACCAGGGCGTATTTTCTTCGTCTTCACTTAAACAATAACTAATCTTTCCAGGATGTCCTAAGGTTGAGCGATCAACTTCGCCCGGACGAACGTCAAGAAGATTGTATAGCACTAGACGAACCGCGCGCCCGATCGCTGTCGTTGCGCGATCGGTGGCACCCAAAGCGCTGAACGTAGAGTCCATAACTTGCTCGTGACGTACCGGGCCGTTGATAATAATCAAAATCGCGCAACCACCAGTGCTCGAGGTCGCACCATGAAGCACGAAGGGATCTTGTAGCATCGCAGTGAGGGCAGCAACTACGACGGGAAAATGCATAGGTAGGCAGCCAGCCATCACGGTGTTGATTGCAACTTTCTCCGCCGTAATAGCGCGTTTTCGCACAGTTTCAACTCCAATCAAATGTCCGGGCGGGAGTAGTGACCAATCCAAGCACGCAGCAACAAGTTCCGGAGTTGGCGGGACAATAGGCAAGCCATCGCTCAATTTCCGCGAATGAAACCACTCTTGCGCTGCATTGAAATCGTCAACAACGTAACGTTTAGCGGTGAAGGAATGCTCTCGAGTCATTGACGTTTAATTTAATGCTAGCATGCGCCGTCGTCTTTCAATCGCTGTCGCTCTGTCGCACTGTAGCCCAAGCGTTCAAGTATCGCATCAGTATCCCCACCGAGATCGGATAACTTGTCGGATGGTTGACCAGGTTCGATGGCGTAATTAACAGGTGTACCGAGACGCTCCACCCCATCGGAGCCGGGAGCGATCATCCCCCGCTCGCGCATAAAGGGTTGATTCCAGCCCTCGTGAAGATCCAGTACGGGGGCGTAACATACAGAAATTTTCGCCATGAACACATCCCACTCAGCTAGGGTGCGGGTCGCGAATGTTTCGGTCAAAAATATTTTCACCGGTTCCTGCTCGGCGCCCCAAGGTTTTTGGCAGAGCTCTATAAGATCCGGCCGGTCGAGCGCTGTGAGTAGATTCTCTACAAAGTTCATTTCCGCACCTGAAAGCACGAGATGCCGACCGTCTTTGGTACGATAAAC
>CAYFFH010000353.1:0-3166 GCA_964342175.1 uncultured Enterobacteriaceae bacterium
AATCGAATTGTACCGCGTCGTCGGCGATGGTCATCTTGATCCGGATCGGGATCATTCCCTCGCTAGCCGTGGGATCCTGATCAACATAATCGACCGTCTCCCACGAGCCATTGGGTAACTCCGATAAGCGTCGACGTACACTCCTTTCAACATAGTCTTGCACGTCGGCAAAGGCAGTTTTAATCACTTGCAATCCATATTTTTCAGCTAGTCGTTGGATCTCGCGTTCGGCAATCTTACAGGCCTGAGTTTGTGCATCCATATCACCGATGATCGCGTCGGGATCACGGGTGTTTTTGGCGACCAGTTTCGCAACGTCCCCACAGTATTCACCGCGACGCCAGATTTTAATCGGAGGAACGCGGATCCCTTCTTTAAACATATCGCGGGCAGAGACATCAAACGATCCGGGCACGCTACCGCCCATGTCGGCCCAGTGACCGTTCGCTTGACTCCAGGCAATGAGCTCTCCCGCCACGAAGATTGGAACTAATACGCGTGTATCACTGAAATGCGTGCCGCCTACGTAGGGGTCATTGACGAGAAACACGTCGCCATCATGGACATCGTCCCCAAATTCAACGATCACAGCCTTACACGTGTAGTGCAGCGTACCGACATGAGCGGCAAGGTCTTGATTGCCCTGGGCAACGGTATTGCCTTTGGCATCACATAACGCATTAGAAAAATCTCGGTTGTAGACAACGAACGAATAGCAGGTGCGGCGTACTTGTTCGGCCATTTGATCGACAACGGTAATAAAAGCGTTGCGTAATACTTCGAAAGTAACCGGATCGAGGTTGGAAGTGAATTTGGTTTTATCGTCCATAGTCTTTTCCTAGACGCTGATAATAAGATTAAGCCAAGCATCGACCGAGACTGTTGCTTGCGGTGGAATAAGCGTCGTGGCATCAAGTTGCTCAATGATGCATGGGCCTTCGATCGAAAATCCCGTGTGTAGGCTGTCTCGGTTATAGATAGGTGTTGTAAGCGATTGAGCGACGTCATCAAATACGACTGCTCGGTTGGTTACCGGATTTACTTCGATTGCAGTTGGTTCGAAGTGCTGAAGCTCTGCCTTTGGTGATAGTCCGATCGCGGTGACATTTAAGCGGAAAATCTCGAGCGCGGCGCCGTCACGCTTATAGTTGTATTCTCGCAGATGCGCTTGCTCAAAATCTTCGATCGCTCCTGCAACAGAGGTAAAAGGTGCCGGCACAGAAATGGACAGTGCACGCCATTGTCCGCCATAGCGCATGTCGATACTGCGTTGCATGACGCGATCTGATGGTGCGACACCTTCGTGCTCGAGACGCTGGTGCGCTTCGGATTCAAGCTCTTTGAACGCCGCTTCGATTGTCTCAGGGTCGGCCTTGGCTGTATCGACTATATGGACCGCTGTAAGATCGTGTTGAATATCGACTAGTAGACAGCCGAGCGCTGAGGTTACTCCTGGGTTTGGTGGCACGATGACGGTCGGTATCGACAGGTCACGTGCTAGCGCGACGCCATGTAACGATCCAGCACCACCAAACGCCACTAGAGCAAAGTCGCGCGGGTCGTAGCCGCGCATGATCGACACGAGTCGGATCGCGTCCGCCATGTTGGCATTGGCGACATCGATAATTGCTTTTGAGGCAGCGATGATTCCGAGTTCAAGCGGCGCGGCGACGTGTTTCGCGATAGCTTCCTCTGCGAGTGCTCTGTCTAGGCTGAGGTCACCGCCGGCAAGGCCGGTGCCGAGTCGACCTAGGGCGATGTTTGCATCAGTATTAGTCGGTTGTTCCCCCCCTTGTCCGTAACAGGCAGGTCCAGGCCTAGCACCAGCAGACTGGGGACCATTACGTAACGATCCGGCCTCATCGATCCAAGCTATAGAGCCACCACCCGCACCGATAGTCTTGACGTCGATACTTGGAAAGCAGATCGGGTGCCCGTATTCGATCATCCACTCGCGGGTCACGCTGGGTTGACCCTCAAACACTAAGGATACATCTGTGCTGGTGCCGCCCATGTCGAATCCAATTGAATTCTCAAAGCCGCACAGGTTGGCGATGTATTTTGACGCAACAGCCCCAGCTGCGATACCAGAGGCGGCGAGTCGTGCAGCATGACGGTCAACAGTTTTGGGTGTCATAACGCCGCCGCCCGAATGCAACAACAATAGATCACTTGAGTAGCCATTGTCGCGCAGTCGGTCTTGCATTCGTATTGCGTATTCACCGACAACTGGTTGGAGTACGGCATTCACAACAGCGGTCGAGAACCGATCATGTTCAAACATCTCGCACAGAACGTCGGCCGAGTTCGATACAGTTACTCCGGGTAGTTCTTTTTCCAAGATGCGCTTCATTTCGCGCTCATTGTTGGGATTCGCGAACGAATTCATAAAACACACGGCAACAGACTTGTAGCCGCGTCGTTTAATTTTTAAAGCGAGTTGGACTGCTGCTTTCGTATCGATTTCGATCTCGACTTCACCAGAAGAGCTAGTTCGCTCTACGAAAGTTAGACGGTCGCGCCGTCTAATATATGGTGCTGCGTTATCGTCATAGGTATCCCAGAGGTCCTCCTTAGTTGAATTACCGACCTCTATGACGTCTCGAAAACCTTCGGTGGTAACCATCGCTGTATGTGGAAGGCGGCGTGTAATAAGAGCGTTAGTCGCCACCGTCGTACCGTGTGCGAACAAGCTTACCTCGCCAAAATCGACCCCGAGTTTTTCGACGCCGCCAATTGCAGCATCTATTGGATCTTCAGTTGAAGGAACTTTAGCAATCCGAAGCGCGCCTGATGTTTCATCGAGCACGCAAATATCGGTGAAAGTACCGCCGATGTCGACGGCGACGCGTAGATTCGACATATTGCTCTCTAATTAGGTTGCTGTAGTTTTAGTCCAATTCCGTCGTCTTCTCCTAGCGGAGAAAAACATATTATGCGCGAAACCGATACTATGTCACGATATGTGAAACCACTCAGAGCAACCGATTCGCCAGTATATGACGAGGATGGCGAGAATTTACGTCGGGCTGCCACGTTGGTCCTTGGGATCTAGGCGAACGAGTTTCCAGGTACCGATGGTTATTAAGGGGACGAAATAGACTGCAAAAAACCCCCAAGCCATTGTGCCGTAGCCCTTTGCAATAAGATCAATAATGCCTATTGA